>CAZSQE010000069.1:0-8389 GCA_964608905.1 uncultured bacterium
GTAGTAGGCGTGCCAGCCCAGCGGCGGCCGGCTGGCTGCCGCTGCTCGCGCCGTCGCTGGGCTGGCACGCCTACTACGGCCTGTTCGGCATGCTGGGCGCGTGGCTGGCGCTGGGGGCGCTGCTCGCGCGCCGGCGCGGCGCGGCGGTGGCGGCCGTCGTGGTGCTGGCCCTGCTGCGGCCGCTGCACGCCGCGACCGCCTCGCGGGACTGGGGCGACGAGGCGTACCAGCGGCGCGCGGCCGAGTTCCTCGAGTTCATGCGCCTCGACCTGCGCGCCAAGGCGCCCGCGCCCGAGCGCCACTCGCGCTTCTTCTTCGTGGGCGTGCCCAGCGCGGTGGGCTTCCTGCAGGGCGACGGCCCGGCGCTGCGCGTCTGGTACGGCGACCCGACCCTGAGCGGCGGGCTGTTCTCGAGCTACCGGGCGCGCGCCGCGCCGGACCCGCCGGGGCCCGACCGCTTCTTCCGCTTCGACAGCACCGCCGGCTGGGTCGAGATCCGCGCCGGCCGCGACGACCCGGCGGCGGCCGACCCGCAGTGGCGCGAGGACCGCGAGCGGCTGGCCATCGCGCTGTCGCGCGGCGAGGACTGGCCGCGGGCGGCGGCGGAGTACGCCCGGCTGGCCGGGGTCTTCCCCGACTCCGTCAACTACGTCTACTACGCCGGGCTGGCCGCGCTGGCCGCCGGCGACTCGACGGGCGGGCGGGCGTGGCTGGAACGGGCCCGGCGGCTGCCCGACGCCGACGAGGAGATCCGCGCCATGGCGCGCCGGCTGGGCGCGGACGGCCGGTAGCGCAACCCAACGCCCGGTGCTAGATTGCGGCGTCCGGTTCGACCTTCACGCGAGGCCCCGCATGGATCCTGGAAACCTCACCGAACTGCTCGGCACCCTGGTGGACATCCCCAGCGTGACCGGCCGCGAGGCCGCCATCGCCGCCTTCGTGGCCGGGCGCATCGAGCGTCTCGGGAGCGGCGAGTGCCTGCGCTCCGGCGAGGCGGTGCTCTGGCGCGGCCCGCGCCGCGACCGGCCACTGGTCGTGCTGGCCGGGCACCTCGACACCGTGCCGGACCCGGGCGGGGGGAAGGCGCGCCTCGCCGGCGACCGGCTCTACGGCCGGGGCGCGAGCGACATGAAGGGCGGCCTCGCCGTGATGCTCGCTCTGCTGGAATCGCTCGATCCCGCGGCCCTGCGCTTCGACCTGGCGGCGGTGTTCTACGACGGGGAGGAGGGGCCGCAGGAGGACGACGGCCTCGGCCGTGTGCTGGCGACCATGCCCTGGCTGGCCGGGGCGGAGCTGGCGGTGCTGCTCGAGCCCACCGACAACGCGGTCGAGATGGGCTGCAGCGGCGTGCTCAACGTCGAGGTGCGCGTCGCCGGGCGCAGCGCGCACGCGGCCCGGCCCTGGACGGGCGTGAACGCGGTCGAGCGCGCCGCGCCGTGGCTGGCGCAGATCGTGCGCTTCCCGGCGACGCCGGTGCGGGTGCAGGGACTGGAGTTCCACGAGACGCTGCAGGTCACCACGCTGGCCGCCGGACGGGTGCGCAACATGGTGCCCGACGAACTGGTGGTGAACCTGAACCACCGCTTCCCGCCCGACCGCACCGAGGCCGACGCCGAGGCGCGCGTGCGCGCGCTGGTGCCCGCCGACTTCGCCTGCCGCGTCGTGGACCGCGCCCCGCCGGGGCGGGTGAGCCTCGACCACCCGCGCGTGCGCGAGTTCCTCGCGCGCACCGGGCGGCCGGCCGCGGGCAAACAGGGCTGGACCGACGTGGCGCGCTTCGGTGGGCTGGGCGTGCCGGCGCTCAACTTCGGCCCCGGCCTGCCCGACCAGTGCCACGTCGCCGACGAGTACTGCCCGACGGCGAACCTGCCGCGCGCCTACGAGGTGCTGGCCGGCTTCCTCGGGGCGGGCGCGTGAGGGGAGCGGAGAAGAAGGAGGAACGGGGATGAGCGGTCTGCCGGTGGAGCGCTGGAGCGCGGTGGTGGCCGACGCCTACGAGGGCCGCCGGCCGATCGGGGACGCCGAGGTGCGCGAGGCGGTCGAGGCGGCGGTGGCGGCGCTGGACGCCGGGACGCTGCGGGTGGCCGAGAAGCGCGCCGGCGAGTGGATCACCCACGGCTGGCTGCAGCAGGCGCTGGCGCTCTACTTCCGGCTGCGCGTCGCCCGCACCATCGAGCTGGGCCCGTTCGAGTACCACGACAAGGTCCCGCTCAAGCGCGGCCTCGAGGCCGCGGGCGTGCGGGTCGTGCCGCCCGGGGTGGCGCGCTACGGCTCGTTCCTCGAGCCGGGGGTGGTGCTCATGCCGGGCTACGTGAACATCGGGGCGCGGGTCGGCGCCGGCACGATGGTGGACACCTGGGCCACGGTGGGCTCGTGCGCGCAGGTCGGCGCGCGCGTGCACCTGTCGGGCGGCGTCGGCCTCGGCGGCGTGCTCGAGCCGCCGCAGAGCCGGCCGGTCATCGTCGAGGACGACTGCTTCGTCGGCTCGCGCGCCATCGTGGTCGAGGGCGTGCTGGTGGAGGAGGGCGCGGTGATCGGCGCCGGCGTGGTGCTCACCGCCTCGACGCCCATCGTGGATGTGACCGGCCCGGCGCCGGTGGTGAGCCGCGGCCGCGTGCCGGCCCGCGCCGTGGTCATCCCCGGCTCGCTGCCGAAGGACTTCCCGGCCGGCAGCTTCGGCGTGCCCTGCGCGCTCGTCATCGGCCGGCGGCGCGAGTCCACCGACCGCAAGACCTCGCTCAACGACGCGCTGCGGGAGTACGGCGTCCCGGTGTAGCCCGGTTCTCCCGCGCGCGGCGGCCCCGGGCCTTCTCCCTACCGGGCGGGCAGCTTCGCGCGCCAGGCGTTCCCGTGCGTCTCGGCGGCGTTGAAGAAGAGCCGGTCCCCGGCGACGGCGACGTTCCAGGCCGAGATGGGGCCGAGCATCAGCCGGCCGGGGCTGTGGCAGTGCAGGGCCGCGACCGGCTCGCCCACGGGCCGGCCGCTGGCCCGGTCCACGCGCTGCATCCAGACGCAGACGAAGCCGTCCCGGTCGGAGAGGAAGTACAGGCGGCGGCCGTCGGGCGACCATCGGGGCGACGCGAGCCAGCCTGCACCCTTCACCAGCGGCAGCAGGTCCTGCTCCGTCGCCCCGCCGTCCCGCAGCGGCACGGCGTGGATGCCGAGCGTCCGGTCGGGGTGGCCCACCACGACGGCGAGCCACCGGCCGTCCGCGGACAGGTCGCCGCCGAGGACCGCCCCCGAGTCGGTCCGCAGGACCTCGCGCTCGACCCCCGTGGCGAGGTCGCGGCGCACCAGCCGCCGCGACCCACGGGCCAGCACGGCCTCCCGTGCCCCGGGCAGGAACGCCATCATCGCGCAGTCGCGGCAGAGCTCGCGTCCGACCGCGTCGCCCGCGCGGCGCGTGAACACCGTCGGGTGGCCATCGACGGCGTCCTGGTAGGCGAGGAGGTCCCCCGCCTCGTCCAGCACCGCCGCCAGGTCCACGCGGCCGCCGGCGGCCGTCGCCACCGCCGTCTCCCCGCCGGTGGCGAGGTCCCGCAGCCGCAACTCCGCGCCGCCCGACTTCCCGGCGAACGAGCTGTAGGCGAGCTTCCTCCCGTCGCGCGAGACCACGAGCCCGAACTTGGGCGCCGCGTCCGAGGTGACGCGCACCGGCTCTCCGGTGGCGCCGCCGTCCGGCGCGAGCCGCGTCTCCCAGACCTGGATCACCCAGGTGACGTCCGGCAGGACGATGGTCCCATCGTTGCTGGCGCTGAACGCGTACTTCACCCCCGGCCCCGAGGTCAGGGGCTCGACCGGACCGCTCACGCGGAAGGTCCCGGGGTGGATGCGGGCGCGGTAGAGGTTCATCCCCTCGACGGTCGTGCCCGAGACGAAGATCACGTGGCGGGGCAGCCAGATGCAGGGGAACTCGACGGCCTCCCGGCGGCCGACGCTCTGGCAGGCGCCGGTGCGCACGGGCTCGCCCCCGTCCACCGGCACGACCCACCAGTCCCAGTCCGAGCGCGCGCCGGGCCGGCCACCGAAGAACATCAGGTGGCGGCCGTCGGGGGACCAGATGGGCCCCCCGTTCGAGGGGGGCGGCGAGGTGACGAAGCCGGGCGCGAGCGGCCGGGGCTCTCCGCCCTGCGCGGGGACGAGGAACATGCGGCGGGCGGCCCCCGGCGCCCACGGCACCGTCTCCACGAAGGAGACGAGGTCGCCATCGGGGGAGAACCGCGGGGCGGTGCCGCCGTCCGCCAGCCTTCGCTCGTCCCCGCCCAGCACGCCCACCACGTAGAGGCCGCCGCCGTCGCGCTCCGAACGGTAGACGAGTTGCGAGCCGTCGGGGGAGAAGAAGGGCTGCGACTCCCTGGCCGGGTGCCGGGTCAGGCGCTGCGGCGACCGCTGTCCCACGTACTGCACCCAGATGTCCGAATCGCCCTCGCCGGCCCGGTCGGAGGAGTAGGCGAGGAGCTTCCCGTCCCGCGAGATGGCCGGGTCCCCGGTCATGCCGGTGTCGTAGGTGAGCCGCGACAGCTGCATCTCGGCCGGGACGCGCTGGAGGCGCGGTGCCGTCCACAGCGCCAGCGCCGCGGCGGCCGTGACCGCCAGGCCCGCCGCCAGCCACATCCACGGCCCCCGGCCGCGGCGCGCCCGTCCCGTCGGGACCGTGGGCGCCTCGCCGGTCGCCTCCGGGAGCGCCAGCGCGGCGGCGAAGGCGGCGGCGGACTCGAAGCGGTCGGCGGGGTTCTTGGCCAGGGCCCGGGCGATCACGCCGGCCAGCGCGGCGGGGACCGCCGGGCGCATCTCGGTCACCGCGCGCGGGACGACGTTCAGGTGCTGGTGCACGAGGCTCTCGTTCGTCGGCCCGGTGAAGGGCGGCTGCCCCGCCAGCATCTCGTAGACCACGCAGCCCAGGCTGTACTGGTCGGTGCGGCCGTCCAGGTGGGCGGCACCGGCCGCCTGCTCGGGGGCGAGGTAGGCCGGGGTGCCGAGGACCACGCCGGAGGCGGTCAGCCGCTGGGCCCCGGCCGCCTCGACGGCGCGGGCCAGCCCGAAGTCGGCCACCATCGCGTGTCCGTCCGCGAGGAGGATGTTCTCCGGCTTGACGTCGCGGTGCACGACCCCGCGGCGGTGCGAGTAGTCGAGGGCGCCCGCCACCTCCCGGGCGATGCGCAGGCCCTCCTCGAGGGGGAGCTGCCGCTCCTGCTGCAGGCGGCGGCGCAACGTCTCTCCCTCGACGAAGGGCATCGTGTAGAAGGGCAGGCCCTCCGCCTCGCCCGAGTCGAGCAGGGGCAGGACGTGCGGGTGGGTGAGGCCGGCCGCCACCTGGATCTCGTGCAGGAAGCGCGCGGTGCCGAGCACCGCCGCCAGCTCGGGGAGGAGCACCTTGACCGCGACCGGGCGCTCGTGCCGCAGGTCCCGGGCGAGGAAGACCACGGCCATGCCGCCGCGACCGAGCTCGCGCTCGATCCGGTAGCGGCCGACCAGTGCTCGCGAGAGGCGCTCGAGAAGCTCGGGCACGTGCTCTCCGCCGGTGAACGACATGGCCCGGGTCGCGCACCGGGCGGCCCCGCCACTCTGCCGCCGGGCAGGCTAACACAGCGGCCGGTCGGCACGCGCGCGGCGGGGCGGCGCGGCTTGACCGCCCCGGAACGCGCTCCTAGACTGCGACGTCGCAAGTCCCTGGCGGTTCTCGAGGCGACCCGGTCCCGACCTGGACGTCCGGCACGGCGTGCCGCGCTCCCGGGCGGCCGGCCGCCCGCATCCTGGAGGCGCGCTTGGCCATCGTCCGGCTCGAAGGGCTGTCGGTGTTCGGTCACCACGGGGCCCGTCCCTTCGAGAAGGAGGCCGGGCAGCGGCTCGAGGTGGACGTCGAGCTGGAGCCCGCCGACGACCGCGCCGAGCACAGCGACCGCCTCGCCGACGCCACCGACTACGACGCCATCTACCGCACGGTGCGCGACATCGCCGAGGGGCGCAGCTTCCACCTGCTCGAGACCCTGGCGGCGACCATGGCGGAGGAGCTGCTGGCGCGCTTCGGGGCCCGCCGCATCCGCGTGCGCATCGCCAAGCAGAACCTGGGCTGGACCACCGGCGGCCGCGCCGTCGTCGAGGTGGTCCGGGAGCGCCGCCCGTGAGGGCCTTCGTCGGCCTGGGCTCGAACCTCGGCGAGCGCGAGACCATGATCCGCTCGGCGCTCGAGGAGCTGGCGCGCCTGCCCGGCACCACCCTGGCGCGCGCCTCGTCCCTCTACGACACCGAGCCGGTCGGCGACACCGAGCAGCCCAACTTCCTCAACGCCGTGGCCGAGCTCGAGACCGCTCTGTCGGCCCGGCAGCTGCTGTGGAACCTGCTGCTGGTCGAGAAGCGGCTGGGACGCGTGCGCACCCGGCGCTGGGGACCGCGCTCGATCGACCTCGACCTGCTGCTCTACGGCGACGAGGTGCTCGACGAGCCCGGCCTGCAGGTGCCGCACCCCGGCCTGCTCCGCCGCTCGTTCGTGCTCGTGCCGCTGGTCGAGCTCGACCCGCTCGTCGTCCACCCGGTGACGGGGGAGACCCTGCTCGCCCACCTGTCCCGCCTCAACAGCGCCCGGCCGCCCGTGAAGAAGGGCACCCGGCTGTGGAACTGACCGGCCCATGACCCCAACCGAGCGGCGGACCCCGTGAGCGAGAACCGCTACATCGTCGTCGAGGGCGTGATCGGCGTGGGCAAGACCAGCCTCTCGAAGATGCTCGCGGAGCGCCTGCAGGCGCAGCTGGTGCTCGAGGAGGTCGAGGAGAACCCCTTCCTCAAGGACTTCTACCGCGACCGGGCCCGCTTCGCCTTCCAGACCCAGATGCACTTCCTGTTCGGCCGCTACCAGCAGCAGCGCAGCCTGCGGCAGACCGAGCTGTTCAGCGAGCGGCTGGTGGCCGACTACCTGTTCCAGAAGGACCGCATCTTCGCCGGCCTGAACCTCTCGGACCGGGAGCTGGGCCTCTACGAGCGGCTGGTGGGATGGCTCGAGCTCGACGTCGTCAAGCCCGACGTGGTCGTGTACCTGCAGGCCAGCCCCGAGATCCTGATGGACCGCATCGGCCGGCGCGGCCGCCCGTTCGAGAAGGACATGGACCGCGAGTACATCAAGCAGCTCAACGAGGCGTACAACCACTTCTTCTTCCACTACGTGGACGCCCCGCTGCTGGTGGTGAACACGAACGCCATCGACTTCGTGAACAACCCCGACGACTTCGAGGACCTGCTCCGCCGCATCGTGTCGCACCGGCAGGGCACGGTCTACTACGCGCCGCTCGAGCGGCCGGCGGCGGGCGCGTGAGCACGCGGCCCGGGCGGGGCGAGGGGCGCGGCCGCTGGACCGCGCCGGCCATCGTCGAGCTGAAGCGCCGCGGGGAGCCGATCGCGGTGCTGACGGCCTACGACTACCCCACGGCGCGGCTGGCGGACGAGGCGGGGGCCGAGATCCTGCTGGTGGGCGACAGCCTCGGCACGGTGGTGCTCGGCTACGAGAGCACGCTGCCGGTGACCATGGCCGACATGCTGCACCACGTGAAGGCGGTGACGCGGGCGCGCCCGGCGGCGCTGGTGGTGGCGGACATGCCCTTCATGTCCTACCAGGCCGGGCCCGAGGACGCCGTGCGCAACGCCGGCCGCTTCGTGCAGGAGGCCGGCGCGGACGCGGTCAAGCTGGAGGGCGGCGAGCGCGTCGCCGAGTCGGTGCGGCGCATGGTCGCGGCCGGCATCCCGGTGATGGGCCACCTCGGACTGACGCCGCAGTCGCTGCTCGCCCTCGGCGGCTACAAGGTGCAGGGCCGCGCCGCCGCCGACCAGGAGCGGCTGCGCGGCGAGGCGCGCCGGCTCGAGGAGTGCGGCTGCTTCTCGCTCGTGCTCGAGGGCATCCCGTCCGCGCTCGGCGCCGCCGTCACCCGGGAGCTGACCATCCCCACCATCGGCATCGGCGCCGGACCGGGCTGCGACGGCCAGGTGCTGGTGAGCCACGACCTGCTCGGGCTGACGCAGGGGCGCGTGCCGAAGTTCGTGCGGCGCTACGCCGACGTGGCCGGGACGACGCGCGACGCCTTCGCCCGCTACGTGGCCGACGTCAAGGCGCGCCGCTTCCCCACGGACGAGGAGTCGTATTGAGCGCCGCCCGCACCCGGCGCGGCGACCCGGCTCGGCCGGCCGCGATGCGCCGCCTGGCCGGGCCCGCGCGCGTCCACGCCGCGGTGGCGGCCTGGCGGCGCGCCGGCCTGCGCGTGGCCTTCGTGCCCACCATGGGCGCCATCCACGAGGGGCACCTGAGCCTGGTGCGGCGCGCCCGCGCGAGCGCCGACCGGGTGGTGGCGAGCATCTTCGTCAACCCGCTGCAGTTCGGCCCGCGCGAGGACCTGTCGCGCTACCC
>CAZSQE010000070.1:0-8267 GCA_964608905.1 uncultured bacterium
CCGGCGGGCGCCCTCGACCAGCTCGGCGGCCTCGGGGCGGCGCGGCCGCTCGCGCAGCGTGTCGATCGCCTCGCGGCGCATCAGCTCCAGCAGCCAGTTCGCGACGAGCCCCGCGCGGCGGTCGTAGAGGCGGGTGCGGTTCCAGACGACCATCCAGGTCCGGTGCACCATCTCGTCGGCTTCGCGCTTGCTCCCCAGCATCGCCGTGCACATGGCGTGGAGCATCGGGGTGTGGCGGTCGTAGAGCTCGGCCAGGGCCTCCACGTCGCCCGCGTAGACGCGCAGCAGGCAGAGGAGGTCGGCTTCCTGCGGATCGCGAGGCGGCATCTCGCATCCTCCCTGACTCGTCGCCGTGGCGCCCGACACTCCGTCGCCGGGCATGCCGCCGGACATCCTACAACCTGGAGTCGCGTCTGCCCACAGGTAATGAAAGGCGGCCGCCGTCGGCGCCGGGGCGCGGCCGCGAGGCCCTCCGTGCCCGGCGGACGACCGGAGCGGGGCCTTCGGCTAGAATGCCCGGCGGCAGCGATTGACCCGCGGCCCGGGGCCGCCACGACGTTCGAGGGGGGAGACACGATGCGCACGACGACCGCATTCGCGCTGGCTTCGGCCCTGCTGGTGGCGCTGTCCGCCGCGGCCGGGCCCGCGCGCGCCGAGGAGAAGCGCCCCTTCACCATCGCCGACTTCTACCGCCTCAAGGAGGTCGAGTCGCCGCGCGTCTCGCCCGACGGGCGCACCATCGCCTACGTCGTGCGCACGCGCGACCTGGCCACCGCCAAGCGCACCGCCCGCATCTGGCTGGTGGACGCCGACGGCACCAACCGCCGCCCGCTCACCAGCGGCGAGAAGCAGGACACCGATCCGCGCTGGTCGCCCGACGGGCGCAGCCTCGCCTTCGTCTCGACCCGCTCCGGCAGCCCGCAGCTCTGGCTCATCCCGCGCGATGGGGGCGAGGCCGTGAAGCTCACGGACGTCTCGACCGGCGTGTCCGAGCCGCAGTGGTCGCCGGCCGGCGGGCTCGTCGCGTTCACCTCCGACGTCTACCCCGAGTGCGGCGCGGCCGACAGCTGCAACAAGGCCATCTCCGAGCGACGTGACAAGGGCCCGCTCAAGGCGCACCTCGCCGACGGGCTGCTCTACCGCCACTGGACCGAGTGGAAGGACGGCAAGCGCACGCACATCCTCGTCGTGGACGTGGCGAGCAGGGCGGTGCGCGACCTGACGCCCGGCGACTTCGACGCGCCGGTGTTCAAGGCCGGTGGCGCGGGCGACTTCGCCTTCTCGCCGGACGGCCGGGAGCTGTGCTACGCCTCGAACCACGACGCGGACGCGGCGCGCTCCACCAACGCCGACCTGTGGGCCGTCCCCGTCGCCGGCGGCGAGGCGCGCAACCTCACCGCCGCCAACCGCGCCTTCGACGGCACGCCCCGCTACTCGCCCGACGGGCGCTGGATCGCGTTCCGCATGCAGACCACGCCCGCCTACGAGTCCGACCGCTGGCGGCTGGCGCTCCTCGACCGCGCCAGCGGCGCCGTGCGCGTCTTGACCGAGGCGTTCGACTACTGGGTGAACGACCTCGCGTGGACGTCCGACTCGAAGCGCGTCGTCTTCACCGCCGACTGGCAGGGGCGCGTGCCGCTCTTCGCCGTGGACCTGCAGGGCCGCGTCAGCGAGAAGCCGCTCGCCGATCCCGGCACCGTGGACGGCTTCGACCTCGCGCCCGGCGCCGACTGGGCGGCGCTGGTCCGCCGCAGCATCGCCAGCCCGTGGGAACTGTTCCGCGTGCGCCTCGGCGGCGAGGCGAAGCGGCTGAGCTTCGAGAACGAGGCGGTCGAGAAGGAGGTGGACATCCGCCCGGCGGAGACCCTCACCGTGGCCGGCGCGGACGGGCACCCGGTGCAGGTCTACCTCGTCAAGCCGCACGGGTTCGACCCGGCGAAGAAGTACCCGCTCATCCTCAACGTGCACGGCGGGCCGCAGTCGCAGTGGTCCGACGCCTTCCGCGGCGACTGGCAGGTCTACCCGGGCGCTGGCTACGTCGTGGCGTTCCCGAACCCGCACGGCTCGACCGGCTTCGGCCAGGCCTACACCGCCGCCATCTCGCGCGACTATAGCGGCAAGGTCATGCAGGACATCGACGCCGTCGCGGCCGCGCTGGCGAAGCTGCCCTACGTGGACGCCGACCGGATGGGGGCGATGGGCTGGTCGTGGGGCGGCTACGCGATGATGTGGCTCGAGGGGCACAGCACCCGCTTCCGCTGCCTCGCCTCGATGATGGGCCTCTATGACCTCGAGGCCTTCTACGGCGCCACCGAGGAGCTGTGGTACCCCGCCTGGGACCTGGGCGGGGCGCCCTGGGAGTCGCCCCTCTACCGGCGCGACTCGCCCTCGGAGCACGTGAAGGAGTTCAAGACCCCCTGCCTCGTCATCACCGGCGAGAAGGACTTCCGCGTCCCGTACACCCAGTCGCTGCAGTTCTTCACCGCGCTGCAGAACATGGGCGTGCCGTCGCGGCTCATCGTCTACGAGAAGGCCGGGCACTGGCCGGCGTGGTACGAGATGGCGCTCTACTACAACGCGCACCTCGAGTGGTTCCACGAGCACCTGGGCGGCGGCCCCGCCCCGTGGAGCAGCGAGGAGATGGTGAGGAACGGTCCGCCGTTCGAGGCCGGAAAGTAGCGAGGCCCTCGCGATCGCGGCCCGCCCCGGCGGCGGGGTGGGCCGCGGTGTCGGTGGCGCCCGTGCTCTGGCGCGCTCTATGCCTAGTGGCAGGCATTTCACGTCACATAGCGCAGGAATCGTCAAGCCTACCGACGCCGCCCGCCGCTCGCGTCGTCCCCATCGGGCCGTTGGGCAGACGCCGGGTACCTCTCGACCCGGAGGCCGTCCGTGCGCACAGTCATACCCATCCTCTTCCTTGCCGTGGTCGGCGCAACTCTCCCCGCCAGCGCGGCCCTGGCCGCTCACGTGCCCGGCGACTACCCGACGATTCAGGCGGCGATCGACGCCGGCGCCAAGCAGGTCGTCGTTGCGCCGGGTGTCTACCCCGAGACCCTCGTCGTGGCACACGACGTGGAGTTGAGGGCCGAGCATCCCTCGGCCGGGATCGACCCGGCGCTCCGTCCAGTCGTGTACGGCTTGCAGATCCGGGAGGGACGGTACGTGGACCGGGTCACCGTCCGGGGCTTCCACTTCACGGGGCCCGTGACGCAGACGGACGACACGGGCGCTAGCGCGGTCGCGATCGTCCTGTGCCGGCTCGATGGCGGCTATGCCGGCGGCGGGATCGGGCTCAGCGACTCGCTCGGTATCGATTCGTGTCACATCGTGGGTGACCTGGACGCGGGCAGCTGCACGACCGTGATCACCGACAACACCATGGTCGGCGGCGGCATCCGGGCGTACTCGAGCGGGGGCATGGGCATCTCCATCCAGCGCAACCTGATTCTGAACTCGCCCGACTGGGCCATCTTCCTGAGCGGGTGCTGTACCGGCAATGTGATCACGCACAACACCATACGCGGCGCGCGGAACGGCATCGCCCCGGCGGAGCACGGCTGGCTCGAGCACAACCTCGTCGAGGACTGCGCCGGGACCGCTTACTGCCTCGGGCGGGGGGGCGTGGCGCGGGACAACGTGGCGCGGCGGTGCGGCGGTGACGGGATCGAGTTCGCCGGCTACTACGGGCAGATGGAAGCCGTGGGCAACGTCGTGGACAGCGTGGGCCTGTGCGGCCTCCACCTCGCGGTGTCCTTCTGGGGGAACGTCCGCGACAACGTGGTCCGCCACAGCGGGAGTCACGGCATCTGGAGCGAGGGAGGCAACGTCCTGTCCGGCAATCGGGTCCTGCATGCGGGGGGAGACGGCATCCGCTCGAGCGGGCCCGCGAACCAAAACGTCGTCGGCCGCTGCGCGGGCGCGGGCATTGTCGCGGCCGACGCGTCGCACAACACGTCCTATCTCAATCAGGGTGCCGGGTTCGCGCTCACCGGCGGCATCGTCACGCACAACATCGCCTACGGCAACGGCGGCCCGGGGCTGGAGTGGTCGGGTTCGGAAGAACCTGGACTGGGCTGCAACGACTGGTTCGACAACGCCGGGGGAACGGTGGTCGGCACGGGTCCCGGCGGGACCGACGTGAGCGTGGACCCCGCCTTCTGCGCCGTGGCCGAGGACGACGTCCACCTTCGCGACGACTCGCCCCTGGTGGACCTCGAAGGTTGCGGGCTGGTCGGTGCGCTGGGCCCGGGATGCGTCGCGGTGGTGCCGATGCGCTTCTCGCTCTATCCGGGCGTGCTCGACCTGCGGTCGAAGGGACGCTGGGTCGCGGGCTGCCTGCAGCCTCCCGCTCCCTACGCCGCAGGCGACATCGAGGTGAACTCGATCCGGGTCAACGGCACCGTGCCCGTGGACACGCGAGGCCCCGTGACCCTCGCCGACCGCGACGGTGACGGCGTGCCCGATCTGGAAGTGAAGTTCGACAGGGACGCGCTGGAGCGCACGGTGGCCGGGGAAGGCGCCGTGGTGGTCACGGTGGAGGGGACGATCTCGGCTCGGCCCTTCCGTGGGACGGCCTCGATCCGGGTGCAGGGCGCCCCGCGAGCGGCGGGGTCCGAATGACGGGGCCCGTGCGTCTCCGTGCGGAACTTCGGTCACTCACGCCGGTCGGCGGAAGACATTGGGGTTCGGAGGTCGTCATGCGCATGGCCGTGGTGTTCATACTCGTCTGCGCGGTCTGGCCCGGCCTGGGGCCGGTGGCGCCGCGCCCGGCCGCGGCGGAGTGGCCCGGCGATCCGTCGCTCAACGTGCCGGTCTGCACGCTGCCCTCGTACCAACTCGAGCCCCAGATCGCCCCGGACGGCGCCGGCGGGGCCATCCTCGTCTGGTTGGATCGCCGTCTGGCCTGCGGCGATGTCTGCGTGGACCTCTACGCCCAGCGGGTCTCGGCGGCTGGCGCGGTCCAGTGGACGACTGACGGCATGCCCTTGTGCACGGCCATCGGCGAGCAGTGGTCCGGTATCGTCGTACCCGATGGCGCCGGCGGGGCCATCGCCGCCTGGGCGGACTACCGCCACGACCCCGGCTCCTACACGTATTCGGAGATCTACCTGCAGCGCGTCTCGGCCAGCGGCGCGGTCCAGTGGGCGCCGAACGGCGTGCCCCTCTGCGCGACCACCGTGGACAAGGAGCACGAGCCCGCGCTGATACCGGACGGCACGGGTGGGGCCATCGTCGCCTGGCGGGACTCCCGCAGCGGGGCGCAGGACATCTACGTACAGCGCGTCGCCGCCGATGGCGCGACCCGATGGACGGCCAACGGGGTGGCCCTCTGCACGGCCGCCGGGAGCCAGTCGGGCCCGGCGATCGTCCCCGATGGCGAAGGTGGCGCCGTCGTCACGTGGACGGACTCGCGCAGCGGGAACGACGACATCTATGCCCAGCGGGTCTCGGCGGACGGCGGTGTCCTGTGGACCGGCAACGGGGTGGCCGTATGCGCGGCCGCCGGCAGCCAGGCGAGGCCCGTCGTCAGCCCCGACAGCCTGGGCGGGGCCATCGTCAGCTGGGCCGAGTACCGTGGCGGGAGCTACGGCGTCTACGCCCAGCGCATCGCGGGCGACGGGACGATCCGGTGGACGGCCGACGGCGTGGCACTCCGCACCGCGGCCAGCAGCACGTACCAGCCCGCTGTCCGCATCGCCTCGGACGGGGCAGGTGGCGCCATCGTCGCCTGGGAGGACTCCCGCGGCGGGACCCACGCCTACGACATCTACGCCCAGCGAGTCTCGGGCGACGGGGCCGTCCAGTGGACGGCCGGCGGAGTTGGCCTCTGCACCGCGCCCGGCGCACAGGGTGGGCCGGCGATCATCCCGGATGGCTCGGGCGGCGCGGTCGTTGCCTGGCAGGACTCGCGCGGCGCCGACGCGGACATCTACGCCCAGCGCGTCTCGGCAACCGGCCTGATGACATGGCCAGCCGATGGTGTGGCGCTCAGCACTGCTGCCCGAGGTCAGCACGGGGTGCGCATCGCCCCGGACGGTGCGGGCGGAGCCATCGCCGCATGGATGGACGACCGTAGCGGCACCGGGGACATCTACGCGCAGGCCATCACCGGCGGTGGCGAACTCGGCAGCATCGTGGACGTGCCGGAGGACGTCCCGCTCTCCTTCGCGCTCGAGCCCGTGCGCCCGAATCCCGCGCGCGGAGGCGCGCTGACGGTGCGCTTCACGCTGGCGGGCCCGGCCGCCGCTTCGCTCGAGCTGCTCGACGTGGCGGGCCGCCGCCTCGTCACGCGCGTGGTCGGCTCGCTCGGCGCGGGGAGGCACACCGCAGACCTCGGCCTCGGCCAGGCCCTCGCGCCCGGCCTGTACTGGGTGCGTCTGCGGCAGGGCACGGACTCGCGGCTGACGCGCGTCGCGGTGCTGAGGTAGAGGTGCTGCCCGCGCGGATGGTCGCGCGCGGCGTCCCCCGTGTGGGCCGTGCCGGGCAGCGGGACGCCGATGTCCGCGTGGCTCGCCGAGGGGTGGGCCACAGGGGGACGGACCCGACCGGCGGGCGGCGACTGTCCCGCTCGTGCCGGGTCCATTCGCTCATCGCGCACGAGCGGGCTGCGATTCCGCGCCGCGGATCCACCCGAGCCCCAGGCTGGCGTGCAGCGCGCAGTTGGGCACGTCGGCGTTTCCGCCCTCGATCGGCACGCGCGCCCACGACAGACTCGCACGCGCTTCGCCGGTGACGTGGAGCCCGCCCGGGAGCAGGAGCCGCCGCCCCGCGAACACGCCGAGCGTCGCGCCCGAGACGTAGTAGCCGTCGCGGAACAGGCCGCGGTTCTCGCTCAGCTTGCGGCCGCGCACCGTGTTCTCCGGGTGGGTGATCACCGCGCCCGCTCCCGCACCCCAGTGCCACGCTCGCGCGGCGCGCAGCCGGCTCAACACCAGCAGGTTGTAGCCATGGGACACGGCGAACTCCCCGATCTCCCGTGGCGGGTCCTGCAGATAGAGCTTGTGATGCACCAGGTCGAGCGACCAGCCGCGGCCGCCCGCATCGAGGAGCAGCAACCGGTAGACGTAGTAGAGGGGGATCTCGAAGGCGCGCGTCTCGTAGCGCGCGGTGAACGACAGGTCCGGCTGGCCGACCTGCCGCACGGTGAGCGGCGCCGGGGTGTTCCAGGCCGCTCCCAGGTGGGCCTCGAGGCCGGGGCGAAGCGTCGCCCCGGCAGGCGTCGGCGGCATCGCCAGCGCGAGCATCGCCCCGGAAGCAGCCAGCACGAAAGGGACCCTGCGGCGCACACCGCCTCCGCTACTTCTCCGGGTGGCCCACCGGCACGAGCTCGAGCGGCTGCTCCGAACCCGACAGCCCGAGCACCTCGCGAACGCGCCCGTCGTCGAACGCGCCGACCACGACGGCGCCCAGCCCGAGGGCGCTGGCCTGGAGCAGCAGGTTCTGCGCGGCGTGCCCGACCTCGAAATGGGCGTAGCGGACCCCGCGCTCGCCGTACTTGCCGGTGATGCGCCCGTAGACGGCGGAGAAGGCCACGGTCACCGGCGCCTTCTCGAGCCAGCGTTGCCCGAGCGCGGCGCCCGCGAGCGCCGATCGTCGATCGCCGGTCGCAAGCCGCTCGAGCCGGTGGCCGGCCGGCACGTACCGGTACACGGCTGGTTCGAGGCCGGTCACGTCGCCGACCACGACATGGATCTCGAGGGGGTAGAGTGCGCCGGCCGACGGCGCGGTGCGCCCGCCGCGCCGGCTCGTAAGGCCCTGCGCCGCCCACAGCAACTGGCCCAGCTCCGCAAGCGTCAGGCCTCCGGTGGCGAACTCGCGGACGGAGCGCCGGCGCTGGAGCGACTCCTCGAGCGAACTCGTGCCACGCGTGCGCGGCGCCGGCAGCTCCACGGAATGCGGCAGCGCCGGCCTCGCCGTCGTGCCACCTGCGGCGGAAGCGCCGATCACCAGGCTCGCCGTCTCCGCACGGGCTCCCACGGGAATCAGCAGGCCCGTGTGGAGGATCGCCAGGAAGACCAGAACCGCGGACGAACACCGCATCATGACGGCCACCCACCCGGGGGGAAGAGGGACGTGCCTCCGTCTGGCGTGCATTCTACCAGTGGAGTCCACTGCCCGCGATCCGCAGCCGGGACCGACGCGATCCAGGCCGGCGGCGACGGCCCGGGGCTCGTGGCTCACCCACGGGTGGGCCGCGCGTCTGATCGTGCCTCTCCGAAGCACGGGGCCGAATCGACCAGCCACGCAGCCGCCTTTCGCGCTCGGCC
>CAZSQE010000071.1:0-8253 GCA_964608905.1 uncultured bacterium
ACCTCGGCCGGTTCGAGCCGCCAGGGGGCGGTCCCCTCCGCCGCGAACGTCGCCGCCGTGCCGCCCACGGTCACGCGGGCGCGCGCGCCCTCCAGCTCGACCCGCGCGCCGGGATCGAGCGGGAACACGATCTCGGCGGGCAGGCGGTCCACGCGGTCCTCGAGCGTCACGCGGCCGCCGGCGACCTCGACCCGGCGCCAGTGCCGGCCGCCGCCCGCCCAGTCGCAGCGCCAGCCGTCGCCGTCGGCGTGCACGCGCGCCTTCGCGCCCCACAGGAACGGCCCGCGCATCTCGCTCTGACTGCGCCCGCCGAAGTGCACGGTGGCGTGCGCCGGCGTCGAGCGGCAGCGGTCGCGCGCCGCCGCCTCCTCGTGGTAGGCGAAGGTGCCCGGGTCGAGCACCACCGCGTCGTCGCCGCGGCAGACCGTCACCGCCAGCGCGTCGGCGTGCCCGTGCGCGGCGATGGACCCCAGGCCGAGGGGAGCGTGGTCGAAGGCGACGAGCAGCCCGCGCTCGCGCCACGCCGTCCAGCCGCCGGCGGGGAACTCGTGGCGCCCATCGGCCGCGACGCGCGCGGACCGGGCGCGGCCGAACAGGAGCTGCGCCATCCCGCTCTCGTCGGACAGCGCGTCCGCCTCGAGCCAGGCCGCCAGCGCGTTGCCCACCAGGTCCAGCCGGGCCGGGCCCTCGGCGGCGAGCAGCACGCGCCCGTCGTCCTCGTCGCCCACCTGCGGCAGGCGGCCCGCCGGGAGCCGCAGCGCCCGGGCGAACTCGAGCGAGGCGGCGAGCCGCTGCTTCACCGCCCGCGGCACCAGTCGCCCGGCGTGCTCGGCCGCGACGAACGGGAGGAGGAACAGCTCCCAGACGAACGGCAGGTAGCCGAAGGCCTGCTCGGCGGTCACGCCGTCGGGGTGGACCTGCCGCAGGCACTCGCGCTCGAGCCCGGCCAGCCCCTCGTCGAGCAGCTGGCGCCCGCCGTGCAGCGCCGGCAGCATGGCGCCGGCGGTGACCATGGCGCCGTACTCGGCGACGAGGTGGTTGTTGGCGCTCGAGCCCAGGCTCAGGTGGTCGCGGCAGTGCAGCGCCTGCTGGGCGAGGAGCCCGAGCGCGGGGGCCGCCTCGTGCGGCAGCCCGCTGTCGGCGAGCAGTCCCAGCGTCCACGACATCGTCGTCACGCGGACGGCCATCTCGATGCCGCTGGTGTGGTGGATGCCGCGGCCCAGCGGCACGCGGGCGCAGAAGTCGCCGAGCCAGCGCGCCGCCCGCTCGGCGTGCGCCCGGTCGTCCGTCAGCCGCCAGGCCAGCGCCAGCGTCGGCAGCATCGCGAGCCGGCCCAGCTCCCACACGTGCCTGGCGCCGCCGGACCCACGCGCAGCGTGGGTACCCCCACGCGCAGCGTGGGTACCCCCGCGCTCCGCGGGGTCGCCGCTCACACCCGACCGGTAGTCGAGGTCGCGGCTGGGCCCGTCCGGCCACACGCCGCCGCCGAGCGGGTCGCGGTTCCACTCGGGCGGGTCGCCCAGGCGCACCGGCCGGCCGAACATCGTCCACTCGCCGCGCGCCAGCGCCGCCGCCTCGGCGAGCGCCGCGGCCGCCGCCGCCCCGCTGCCGAAGGCGCCCGGCTCGAACCCGGGCGCCGGCAGTCGCACGAAACGGGCGGTGCGCTGCGCCGCGCCTGGCCCGCCGTCGAAGAGGCGCTCGCCGGCCTCGGCGGCGCCCATGCGGGCGTAGGCGGGCGGGGCGAGGCGGTCGCGAGCGGCGACGCGCGTCCGGTGCGCCACCTCGCGCGGGCCCATGGCCGCGAGGCGGCGCACCGCCCAGACCAGCCGGCTCACGGCAGCACCGCGACGCGGCGCGCGCACGCGCCGGAGGCGTCCCGCAGGCGCACCAGGTAGAGGCCGGCGGGCACCCGCCGGCCGCCGTCGTCGCGCAGGTCCCAGCCGATCGCGTACTCGCCGGCGGCGCGCGGTCCGCCCGCCAGCGTGCGCACGCGGCGGCCCTGCACGTCGTGCACGGTCAGCTGCGCCGGGCCCTCGCGCGGCAGGGTGAAACCGAGGCGCGCCACGCTCCGCGCCGGGTTGGGCCGGGGCGCGGCCAGCGCCAGCTCCGCCGCCGCGGCCGGGCCCACCGCCGCCGGCGCGGGCTGGGCGGCCGGGTCGTAGAGCAGCACGACCAGCGAGTCGAAGCTGAACCCGTCGTAGCGCGTGCCCGAATCCGACACCGTGCGCAGGCGCAGGCACACCGCGCCGCCGGCCGGGCCGGTGAAGGGCGACAGGTCGAGCCACTCCTCCTGCCACAGGCGGCGCGTCGCCTGGTAGATGGGCGCGCCGGCGGGCTGCGGCGCGTACACGCCGGGCGTGGTGGCGCGCCCGGCGAGCGGCGTCCAGGTCACGCTGTCGAGGCTGGCCTCGACCAGCGTGCCGTCGTAGGTCTGCTCGGCGAACCAGCGCGCCTCGAGCCGCACCCAGGCGTGCACGCCGGCGGAGAGGTCGAGCCGCCCCCGGCGCACGAGCCGCAGGTTGGCGTAGTTGACGTAGGCGCCCGACGGGCTGTCGTTCAGGTAGCGGTTCGGGTGGGCCGGGTCGCCGGCGACCACGCCCCAGCCGGCGCTGGAGGTCCAGTTCGTGAGCGCGTCGCAGGCCTCGGCCGCCCGCACCGTCGGCGTGCCGAGGCGCAGCTCGACCGTGTCGCGCGAGACATAGCCGCCGTCGGCGGTGAAGCGCGCCTCGAGGCGCACGAGCCGGCCCGGCGTGACCGTGTCGTCGGCCGCCAGCAGGAAGGTGGCGCCACCGTCGGCGTCGGCGCTCGTGCGCGCGGCCAGCACCGGGTAGGGCACCGCCCCCGGGTCGCCCACCACCGTCACGCCCGCGTCGAGCGCGGCGAGCGTGGCCGCGAGGTTCGCGGGGGTGGCGGCGAGCCCGCGGTTGCGCAGGCGCAGCGCGAGGCGGGCGACGTGCCCGGCGTCGAGCGTGCCCTCGAGGAGCGCGTGGCCCTCGATGCGCACGTAGGGCCCGGCGATGGCCGCGACGGTGTAGCACTTGCGCAGGTTCTCGTCGGCCAGCGGCACGATGCGCGAGGGCAGGGGCCAGAACCCGTCCACCTGCGTGCCAATCTCCGGCGTCCACGAGAAGGCGCGCGGCTTGGTCAGCGTGTCGCCGTAGGTCCAGTCGTTGAAGTCGCCGTTGGTGACGTAGAGCGACCGCGCGCCCGGGCCGGCCAGGTAGGCGGCGCCGAGCGTGGCCTCGTCGTCCCACTCGTCGAAGGCCGCCGAGTCGGCCGTGGCCTGCGCCACGTAGCCCCAGGGATGCAGGAAGTAGCCGCCGTAGGTGTGGAAGGAGAGGCCGGTGGCGGGCGCCAGCGCGGTGAGCAGGTCGCGCTGCGCGGCGGTCTCGGGCTCGGAGAAGGCGGACGGCCCGCGGTAGGTCTCGGACGAAGGGTTCCCGCTCGAGCCGACGTTGTCGTAGCCCCACTGGTAGCCGAAGTTGCGGTTGAGGTCCACGCCGTCCACCGACTCGAACCACACGCCGTCGCCGTCGTTGTCGCGCGCGTTCTTGCGCCAGAGGCCGCCGCCGTCCGGGTAGACGGCCTGGTTGCGGGCGTAGCCGTCGGGGTTCACCACCGGGCAGAGGTGGATGACCCGCTCGTCGAGCAGGTAGCGGGCGAAGTCGTCGGTGTCGTACCTCGTCAGCAGGTCGTCCGCGAAGCGGAAGAGCGCCTGCATGCCCATCGGCTCGCGGGCGTGGGTCAGGGCGTTGAAGAACACCACCGGCCGCTCGTCGGGGCCCTCGACCGCCCGGCCGAGGCGGAGTCCCCAGATCGGCCGGCCCTGCCAGGTGGTGCCCAGCGTGTCGAGCTGGTCGGCGACCAGGCCGCGCGTGTCGGCGGCGACGAGGGAGTCGAGCTTCATCTTCACCTCGTCGAGCGTCCAGTAACCGCCCATGCTGCCCGAGCCGAAGGGCGGCAGCGACTCGAGGCGGAACCGCCCGTCCGGGCGCACCGCGCTCAGCAGGCGGGCCGGCGCCGGCCGCGGCCGCGCCGCCAGCTCGCACCCGGCGCGCTCGGCGTAGTGCCGCTCGACCGCGTCGTCGAGCACGGTGAAGCCGGTGCCGCCCGCGGCGAGCCGGGCCACGTCCTCCGGCCGCGCGAGCAGGTCCACCCACGCGTCACCGCGCACCGCGACGACGTCGTAGCCCCCGGCCAGCAGGGACTCGAGCGTGGTGCCCGGGCCGAGCCCGACGCGCACGAGCCGGGTGGGCGGGGCCGTGTCGGCGATCGCCGGCGCCGCGAGCGGCAGGCACGCCACCGCCAGGAGCAGGCCGAAGGCCCGCGAGGCGGGGACGCGGGGACCGGCGCGCCGGACACCCGTGCCGGGCGACGGTGCGGACGAGGCGGAACGGCTGGACTCGGGCATCACGAGGGCGGACGGGGCTCCCGGTGGGGCGACGGCCTCGCTGCGTGAACACCCAATGCTAGCACGCCGGGCGCAGGGTCCCCACCCGCCGGGTCACGCCGCCGGGTCACGCCGGGTCACGGCAGCACCACCACCCGCTGCGTGCGCGCGCCGGCGCCGTCCTTCAGGCGCACGAGGTAGAGGCCGGCGGGTACCCGGCGCCCGCCGTCGTCGCGCAGGTCCCAGCCGATCACGTACTCGCCGGCGGGACGCGGCCCGCCCGCCAGCGCGCGCACGCGGCGGCCCTGCACGTCGTGCACGGCGAGCTCCGGCGCGCCCGCGCGGGGCAGCGTGAAGCCCAGGTGCGCCGTCGAGCGCGCCGGGTTGGGCCAGGGGGCGGCCAGCGCCAGCGCGTCCGCCGCCGCCGGGCCCACCGCCACCGGCGAGGGCTGGGCCGCCGGGTCGTAGACCAGGACGCACAGCGTGTCGAGGCTGAACCCGTCGTAGCGCGTGCTCTCGTCGGACACGGTGCGCAGGCGCAGGCAGACCGAGTGGCCGGCCGGACCGGCGAAGGCCGACAGGTCGAGCCACTCGTCGTGCCACTGCCGGTAGGTGGCCTGGTGGATGGGTAGGCCCTGCGGCTGCGGGTTCTTCACGCCGGGCGTGGCGGCACGACCGCCCAGCGGCGTCCAGAGCACGCTGTCGAGACTGGCCTCGATGACCGTGCCGTCGCTGTTCTGCTCGAGGAACCAGCGGGCGTTGAGGCGCAGCCAGGCGTGCACGCCCCGCGAGAGGTCGAGCCGCCCCGGCCGGATGAAGGAATGGTCGGCGTTGTTGGCGTAGGAGCCCCGCGGGCTGTCGCTGGCGAAGCCGTCCGGGTGCCAGGGGTCGCTCCAGTCGATGCCCCAGCCGCCGGTCGAGATCCACTGCATGAACTCGGCGCGGCTCTCGTAAGTCAGCACGGTCGGCCGGCCGACCCGCAGCGAGAGCGTGTCGCGCGAGAAGTAGGCGCTGTCGGCCCAGAAGTTCGCCTCGAAGCGCACGGTCCGGCCCGGCGTGACCGTGTCGTCGGCCGCCAGCAGGAAGAACGCGTCGTCGATGGGCCGGGCGCTGGCGCGCGGGCCGACCACCGGGTAGGGGACCCGGCGCTCGGGGGGCCACACGACCACGCCCGAGTCGAGGGGGATCATCGTGGCCGTCAGGCCCGTGGGCGTGGCCGCCCGCCCGATGTTGCGCACCTCCAGCACGAGCCGCGCCGGGAAGCCGGGGTCGAGCGTGCCCTCGACGAGCGAGTGGCCGCCGACGCGCACGTAGGGTCCGGCGAGGGCCGCGACGGTGTAGCACTTGCGCAGGCTCTCGTCCGCCAGCGGCACGATGCGCGAAGGCGCGGGCCAGAAGCCGTCCGTCGGCAGGCCGACCTCCGGGGCCCACGTGAACACGCGGGGCCTGTCCACCGTGTCGGCGTAGCACCAGTCGTTGAAGTCGCCGTTCGTGGGGTAGAGCGCCCAGGAACTCGGGCCCGCCAGGTAGCTGGAGCCCAGCGTGGCCTCGTCGTCCCACTCGTCGAAGGCCGCCGAGTCGGGCGTGGCCTTCGCCACGTAGCCCCAGGAGTGCAGGTAGTACTTGCCCGCGGCGTGGAAGGACAGCCCGGTGGCCGGCCGCAGGGCGCGGATGAGATCGCGCTGCGCCGCCGACTCGGGCTCGGAGAAGGGGCCCGGTCCGCGGTAGGTCTCGGCCGTGGGGCTGGGGCTCGAGCCGTAGTCGTCGTAGGCCCACTGGAAGCCGAAGTTGCGGTTGAGGTCCACGCCGTCGCCCGGCTCGAACCAGACGCCGTCGCCGTCGTTGTCGCGCCCGTTCTTGCGCCACGCGCCGCCGCCGTTGGGGTGGGTGGCCTGGTTGCGGGCGTAGCCGTCGGGGTTGGCCACCGGGCAGATGTGGATGACGCGGCGGTCGAGCAGGTAGCGGGCGAAGTCGTCGGTGTCGTACCGCGCCAGCAGGTCGTCCACGAAGCGGAAGATCGCCATCATCCCCATCGGCTCGCGGGCGTGGACGAGGCCGTTGAGGACGACGGCCGGGCCCAGGGCCAGGCCGCTGGAGTCCGTCCGGCCCAGGCGCAGCCCCCAGATCGGCCGGCCCTGCCAGGTGAAGCCCAGCGTGTCGAGCTTGTCGGCGACGAGGTCGCGCGTATCGGTGGCGACGAGGGAGTCGAGCTTCATCTTCACCTCGTCGAGCGTCCAGAAACCGCCCATGCTGCCGGCACCGAAGGGCGGCAGCGACTCGAGGCGCACCACGCCGTCGGCCCGCGCCGCGCTCATCACGCGGGCCGGGACCGGCCGCGGCCGCGCCGCCAGCTCGCGCTCGGCGCGCTCGGCGTAGTGCCGATCGAGCGCGTCGTCGAGCACGACGAACGCCGCGCCGGCCGCGGCCAGCCGGGCCTCGTCCCCGGGCCGCAGCAGCAGGTCCGCCCACAGGTCGGTCAGGTGCACGAGGTCGTAGCCGCCGGCGTGGACCATCGCCGGCGTGAAGCCGGGGCCGAAGCCGACGCGCACCAGCCGCGAGACGGCCGGGGCCGCGGCGGGGGAGTCCGGCGCCGTCCCGTCGGCGACCGTCGACGGGGCGCCCGCGGCGACGGCCGGGTGCGGTGCCGCGAGCGCGAGGCCCAGGGCGGCGAGCAGGGGCAGGGCGAGTCGCATGACCATGCGTGGCACCTCCGTGTGGCGGGGGAGCGCCGAGGCGATGACCTCGCGCACCCGCGCTGCGCCGACTTCGATGTCGAACTCCCGCACCGCCCGCTCGCGCACGTGCTGCGCCATGCGGCGCCGCAGCGGCTCGTCGTCCAGCAGGCGGTTCACGCCCGCGGCCAGCGCCGCCGGGTCCCGCGGCGGCACGAGGAAGCCGTCCTCGCCGTCGTGGACGTGGTCGGGGATGGCCCCGACGGCGGTGATGACCATCGGCACCCCGGCGGCCATGGCCTCCGGCACGACCAGGGGGAACGCCTCGGTCCAGGTGGGCGAGACGAACACGCTGGCCGAGAGCCAGGCCCGCGCCTTCTCGAGCCCCTCGAGCGAGCCGAGGAACGTCACCCGCTCCGCGTAGCCGCGGCGCGCCACCTCGGCGCGCAGCACCGGCTCCTGCGCCTCGTTCTCGGCCACGCCGCACAGCAGGAAGCGGGCCTCGGGGTGGCGGGCCAGCACCGCCGGGACGGCGTCGAACAGGTCCCAGATCCCCTTGGGCCGCGACAGCCGCCCCATGAACAGCACGCCGCGCTCGCCCGGCGCGAGCCAGTCCGGCGCCGGCAGCTTCTCCGCCTCGTGGAACAGCGCCACGTCGGTCACGTTGGGGGCCCAGACGACGTCGTCGCGCCGCCACGCGGCGCGGAAGCCGTCGCGGTAGGTCGGTCCGAGCACGATGACCCGGTGGGCCGCGGCCATGAGCAGCCGCCCGGCGGCGCGCCCGAAGCGCGTCTCGGCCGAGGGGAAGCGCGTGTGCAGCGTGCCGTGGTAGTGGCAGACGACGCGGCGGCCGAAGGCCCGCGCCAGCGCCATGAACACCCAGTCGCGCAGGAACGACACGCTCGGCGCGGCGTGCACGACGACCACGTCGGGGCGGAAGGAGACGAGCGCCGCGAACAGGGCGGCGACGTCGCGGAGGAAGTACGGCACCGTGCGCCAGGTGCGCTTCTCGACCGCCCAGCGCAGCACGCCCTTGGAGGTGTCGACGACGCGCAGTTCGTGGTCGCGCGCCAGGCTCGAGCGGACCAGCATCTCGACCATGAGCTGCACCCCGCCGAGCGGCGGGGGCAGGGGGCCGACGACGAGCACGCGCGGGCGTGGGGACGCGCCGGGCGCGACGACGCTCAACGC
>CAZSQE010000072.1:0-8252 GCA_964608905.1 uncultured bacterium
CAGGAGCCTGCGCGGACCGCGCCGGCGCCGCGCCGGCGCCGTCTTCCGGCGGCGGCGGGTGTGCTAGGCTGCCCGCCGCGAAAGGAACCCGCACCGGCCGATGCTCTTCACGAATTCCGTCTTCCTGCCGTTCCTGCTGCTCACGTTCCTGCTGTGGCTTCCCGCCGGGCGCACCGGCCGGAAGCTCGTGCTGCTCGCCGCCAGCCTGGTCTTCTACGGGGCGTGGGACCTGCGCTTCCTCGGGCTGCTCGCCGCGGTCTGGCTGGTCGTGTTCCTCGTGCCGCCGGCCATCGAGCGCGCGGCGGACCCGCGCCGCCGCCGGTTGGTCCTCGTCGGCGGCATCGCCGCGCTGGTCGGGCTGCTGGTCGCGTTCAAGTACCTGGGCTTCTTCCTCGCCGCCGCCGAGGGCCTGGCGCGCGTGCTCGGCCTGCACGTCGTCAGCGTGCCGCTGCGCGTCCTGTTGCCGGTGGGCATCTCCTTCTACACCTTCCAGGCCATCAGCTACCTGGTGGACGTCCACTGGCGGCGGGTGGCGGCCTCGCGCTCGGCCCTCGACACGGCGCTGTACGTGGCCTTCTTCCCGCTCGTGCTCTCCGGTCCCATCGAGCAGGGGGCGCGCTGGCTGCCGCAGCTCGAGCGTTACCAGCCGTTCCGCGCGGTCCAGCTGCGCGACGCCTTCGAGCGCATGCTGCTCGGCTACGTGCTCAAGGCGGGCATCGCCGACCCGCTGGCGCCGCTGTGCGACGACATGTTCGCGCGGGCCGGGGGCGCCGGCTCGGGCGAGCTGCTGGTCGGGGCCTACGCCTACGCGCTGCAGATCGTGACCGACTTCGCCGGCTACAGCCTGATCGCGCGCGGCGCCGCACGGCTGTTCGGCTACGAGGTGGTCAACAACTTCGAGCAGCCCTACCTCGCCCGCTCGTTCACCGAATTCTGGCGGCGCTGGCACATCTCGCTCTCGACGTGGATCACCGAGTACCTGTTCAAGCCGGCCACCTCGGCGGTGCTGCGCCGCGTGGCGAAGCTGCGGTTGCCCACGGTCGAGGCCGAGATGCGCCTCGCCTACCCGCTCGCCACCGTGCCGGTCATGCTGCTGGTCGGGCTGTGGCACGGGGCCGGGCTGCAGTTCATCGTCTGGGGCGGGCTGCACGGGCTGTTCCTGTCGTTCGAGCGCCTGTTCGTCTTCGGGCAGCGGGCGGTGGCCAAGCGCCCGCGCATCCGCAACGCCGGTGACGCGGTGCGCGCCGGCCTGGCGATGGTGCTGGTGTTCCACCTCGTGACGTTCGCCTGGGTCTTCTTCCGGGCCGACTCGATGACCGACGCCCTGGTCTACCTCGGGCGGCTGTTCACCGCCGGCGGCTGGACCGTCCAGAAGAAGCTCGTGGTGATCACGGCGATCTCGGCGGCGGCGACGTTCTTCATCCAGTGGGTCGAGTACCGGCGCCGCGACGAGTGGGTGTTCCGCGGCGTGCCGGCGCCGGTGCGCGGGCTGGCGTACGCGGCGGCCCTCCTCTTCTGCATCGTCTTCGGAGGCGCGGGTGGACGGGTCCCGTTCATCTACTTCCAGTTCTGAGGCCCTGGCCCTGGCGCGCGACCTCGTGGTCGCGCTGCTCGCGCTGCTCCTCGTCGAGTGGGTGGTCCACCCGCCCATGGCGCGCCTCGCCGCGCAGAACCGGCAACTCGGGCGCCCGGCGGCGGCGCGCACGGAGGAGCCGGGCGACTTCCACGCCATCCCGGCCGGGGACCCGGAGGCGTTCTTCGCGCGCGTGCGGGGCATCCTGCGGCCCGTGACCATCGTCTTCATCGGCGACTCGCAGGGCATGGTCACGCAGGACCGCCTGGGGCCGCCCTACCCCCGGCTCGTCGCCCGGGCGCTGGCGGCGGCCGACAGCGTCTCGGTGCTGAGCCTGCACCTCGGCGGCGCGAACACGTTCGAGCAGGGCACGCTGCTGCTCGGCCTGCTGCGGGCCGGCATCGTGCCGCGCGTCGTGCTCTGGTCGAACAGCGTCTACAGCCTGCGCAAGAACGACGTCCGCTCCGACCTCGTGCCGCTCTGGAAGGCGCTGCCGCCGGAGCAGACCGGCGGGGCGAACGTCATCCTGGTCGGCGACGAGACCGGGCCGGCGCCCGCGACCCTGCCGCTGCCGCAGCGGCTGCTCGACGCGGCCGCGCGGCGTCTCGACGGCTGGGCCTCGGCGAGCGCCACGGTCCGCTTCTCGCGCCGCGAGTTGTGGGAGAAGGCGCGCATCCTGTGGAGCAGCCGCGCGGCGGCGCTGGTGCCGAGCGCGCTGCGGCCCCGCACCGCCGAGCAGCGCGACCCGTCCGACTCGAACCTCGCCGGGAGCGCCCGCTTCGCCGGCCAGGTGACCGGGGTGCTGGCGCGGCGCGGCGTGCGGGTCGTCGCCTTCCTCGGGCCCATCCGGCTGACGGCGGACCCGCGCCCGTTCACGCCGCGCGCCGAGGGGATGGCCTACCCGGTGCTGGAACGGGGGGTGCGGGACGCGGGCGGCGAGTTCGTGTCGTGGCTGGAGCTGCTCCCCGACTCGAGTTACGGCTCGTACGAGGACGGATCGGACGACGCGTTCCACATCCGCTCGGCGGGGCACGCGGTGCTCGCTCGCCGCGTCCTCGGGCGGCTCGCCCCGGACCTCCCGGCGGCCGCAGCGGCCGCCGACTCCCTCCCCGGAGCCGCGTCGGAATAGGGCCCTCGCCGCCGCCGGCCACATCCAAGGCTGCAACGCGCTGGGAGGCAACGTCTTGCGTGGTGAGACGCCGGTCCCGGCGCGCCCGCGCCGGAGCACCCCCCGCAGCCCGCGCGAAGGACCTCAAGCCTCGTGTCACGACGGACGATAACCCGTGCAGGTTCAACCGCGCCCGGCACACGGATGGTGGCGGGCCCGGCCGGTCCGCATCCGCAGGGGGAGAGTCGTGCCCATGTCGCGCGAACGGGGCTTCAGTCTGATCGAGCTGATGATCGTCCTGGTGGTGCTGGGGCTCGTCCTCGGCTACACCCTGCCGGGCGTGCTGCGCTTCTCGCGCACCCTGCAACTGCGCGGGACGGCCGAGAACATCACCGGGCAGCTCCGGCTGGCGCGCGAGAAGGCCATCGCCACCGGGGTCGTGCAGCCGGTGAGCTTCCGCACCGGCACCCTCGGCTCCGGCTACCGCACCACGCCGGCCGTCGGCGTGGGCGGCACCTGGTCGCTCCCGCACGGCGTCACCTACGTGTGGGGCACGGGCGCCGAGAGCACCTACGTGTTCCAGCGCGACGGCCGCTCCGACCGCTCCGGCCTCGTCATCCTCCAGGACCCGCACGGCCACCGCGACACGGTGAGCGTGCAGCTCTCCGGCTTCGTCTCCAACTTCTAGGCACCCATGCGCAACCGCGAACCGCACCCGTCCCGCCGCGAACGCGGCACCACCATCGCCGAGCTGATGGTGGCGCTGGTGGTCCTGAGCATCGGCATCCTGGCGGTGGCGCAGCTCTTCCCGGCCGGGACCGGCAGCCAGCTGCAGTCCCGCATGACGAACACCGCCAACTACTACGCCCAGGAGAAGCTGGAGCAGCTTCGCGGCCTCGGCTGGACCGACGCCGCCCTCTCCGCCGGCCGGCATCCCGCGAGCGGCACGGAATCGCTGGGGACCTCGGGAGCGTGGCAGCGCTTCTACGAGGTGACCACGATGGCCGCGCCGCTCGGCAACCTGAAGCGGGTGGATGTCACCGTGTCGTGGAACTACCACGGCACGCGCTCCGTGACCACCACCACCTACGTGAGGCGCTGACCATGGTCGAACGCACCCGGAACATGGCGGCAGGGACGGCGCGCGGATTCTCCCTCGTCGAGCTCATGATCACGGTGCTGCTGCTGAGCGTGATCGTCGTCACGCTCACCACGGTGATGCGGCTGGCCTCGCACAGCAAGACCGCCACGACGAACGGCATCGAGGCGACCGAGGCCGGGCGGGTGGCGGTGGACATGCTGGCGCGCGACCTGCGCTCGGCCGGCTACGGCGCCGACCGCGACCACGCCTCGGGCGCGCAGCCGCCCATCGCCTACGTGGACTCGCTGCAGGTCTTGATCAACGCGAACTTCGACCCGTGGCCCGACACGCTGCTCGTGCGGCGCGGCTCGCCCCAGGCCTACGACCCCGGCGGCACCGGCCGGCCGCAGCCGCTGCTGGGCACCGAGTGGACGCCGCCGGCCAAGTACACCACCGGGGCGGAGATCGTGCGCTGGACCCTCGATCTCGACAACGACGGCGCGGTGGGGCCGGCCGACCAGGTCCACGCCGACGCGGTGGACGCGGCCCGCACGCCCAACCCCAACGACTACGAGCTGGTGCGCCAGGTCTTCGGCGACAGCACGGGCAACTCCCTCGGCAACAACGGCCCCGTCACCCAGCGCGTGGCGCTGGTGCGCCGGCCCGGCAGCGGCGTCGCGCCGCTGTTCACGGTCTACATGCAGGGCAGCGCCACGCCGTGGGACTGGTCGAACGGCCCGGTGCCGGCGGCGCAGCTCCCCAACATCGAGCGCATCGCGGTCGAGGTCACCGCCCCGAGCGGCAAGCGCGACTGGCGCGGCCGCTACGCGGAGAGCCGGTTCAAGACCGAGGTGAACTCGATGCGCAACGTTCCCCAGACGAACGCCACCGAGTACGCCGTGGACGGCTACGTCTACCTCGACAGCATCGTCGTCAACCGCAGCCGCGACGTCGGCGAGCGCGGCCTCGCGGGCGCGACCATGCACTGCGGCATGTACTCGACGGTGACCAGCGCCAGCGGCTACTTCTGCTTCCACCTGCCGGCCGGGACCTACTGGCTCAAGCAGGTCATCCCGCCGGACGGCTACGTGAACACCAGCGTGCCGGAGAGCCTCTCGGTCACGGTGCCGCCGGCGACGACGCGGCACTTCCCCGACGCGAAGCTGCCGGGCGGCACCGTCTCGGTCTTCGTCTTCGAGGACCTCGACAACGACGGCGTCCTGGACGCCGGCGAGCCCGGCCGCTCCGCCGTCCGCGTCGCCCTGCGGCCGGTGGGCAAGACGGCCTACACGGGCCCCACGGGCTACGTGACGCCGCCGCTGTTCTCCCCGGTGGGGACCTGCTCGGTCACCGTCACCGCGCCCGACTCGTTCGTCGTCACCACGACGAACCCGGTGGTGCTGTCCGTCGCCGACGGCGGCGGCTACTCGGCCACGTTCGGCGTCTTCAAGCCCGAGGCGGGCACCATCTCGGGCCAGGTCTTCCGCGACACCGACCGCGACGGTGTGCTCGACGCCGCCGAGGCGGGCATCCAGAACGTCTGGGTGGGCATCACCACCGACGGCGGCCTCACCGTGCCGGGCTACGCCTGGACCGACGCCACCGGCTCCTACTCGATCACCGTGCCGTCCAACGACCCGCCGGGCACCACCCCGTACTCGATCATGATCATCCCGCCGGCCGGGTACTTCCCCACGACCTCGACCGCCATCAACGGGGTGCTGCTGTCGGTCGGCGAGACGATCGCCGGCCAGAACTTCGGCCTGTCGTCCTTCACCGTCATCACCCTCGACGCCAACCGCGTGCTGTCGCTGGGCAGCGCCAACATGATCGAGAAGGACTGGAACGGCAACCAGACCCAGAACCGCCGCGGCGACGTCGACATCGTACTCGGCTCGGACACCGGCGGCAGCGACCAGATCTCGACCTGGTTCAACCGGTGGGACAGCACGCCGCTCTTCAACGCCGCGCCCAACTACACGCGTTCGGCGCCGGGGGCGGTGCTGTCCATGGCCCTCGACTGGCTGAACGTGGACTCGCCGCTGAACCGGCCCGACCTCGTCACCGGCTGCAAGGTGGCGAGCGCCGGCAACTTCTTCCTCTGGTACTGCCAGAACTCGAGCGGCAACGAGGGCTACTACGCGGCCAGCTACAGCCGGGCCTACAAGACGAGCGACCAGGGGGACGTGCAGGCGGTGCTGACGCTGGACTGCGCCGGCGGCGCGGGCGCCGACCGGCCGGACGTCATCGTCGGCACCAAGTCGCCCACCGCCTTCTCCGGCACCATCGAACTGTGGACCAACAACAACGCCGCCACCCCGGCGCTGTCGCGCACCGAGACCTACCCCGGCATCGGCGGGCTCGCGGCCGGCTCGCTCGGCGAGGTGACCGCCATGGTCCTCGGCGACTTCGACGGCGACGCCCTGCAGGACCTGGCGGTCGGCACGCGCACCGCCCTCGGCGGGCAGGTCTACTTCCTGAAGAACATGGGCAAGACCGCCAGCCCCCACTTCACCTACCAGGGCCTGGTCACGCTCGACGGCGAGGCGGTGACCACGCTGACGGCCACCGACGTGGACGGCGACGGGTGGCTGGACGTGGTGGCCGGGACCCACAACAGCGCGAACAACGGCCGCCTCCTCTGGCTGCGCAACGACGAGGACTTCGACTTCGACCTCGCCCGCGCCGTGACGGCGCCCGGGATCGTCACCGCCCTGGCGTCGGCCGACCTGGGCGGCGGGGCCAGGAGCGACCTCGTGGTCGGCTTCCGCGTGGGCACGTCGGGTTACGTCGGCGGCGTGCGCATCTACTACCTCGATGCCGGCACCATCCCGCACCTCGGGGTGGATCCCTCGGCGGACGCGCTGGTGAACTGGGTGCCGGCCGTCACCACGAACAACTTCAACTACGGGACGAACCCCGCGGCGGTGGCCCCGTTCCTCCAGGACCTCGCGGCGGGCGTCAAGGTCTCGGCCACGACCGGGGCGGTCGTGGTCTTCGTCCGATAGGTGATGCCATGACGAACCTGCACATCCGACTTCCCCGCGACGAGCGCGGCATGGCCCTGGCCATCGCCCTGCTCGTGCTGCTGGTCCTCTCCCTGCTCGCCACGGTGCTCATGCTCTCGGTCAACGTGGAGACGAAGCTCACCAGCCACGGTCTGCGCCAGACGGACGCGCTCAACGTGGCCGAGGCGGGCATCGGCGAGGTGCAGGGGCGCCTCGCCGCCGGCGACATCGCGCTGGGCGGCGACCCGCACGCGGTGGCGCAGATCTTCAACGTGGCCGCCGGGAGCGTGCCGGTGCTGGGCACGGACACCACGGCGCTGGCCACGGCCCAGCCGGCGGGAGCGTGGCTGCCGTACAGCACGGCGACGCGCGGTCCCGACGTGCTCACGGTCGAGTACAAGACCGACAACGCCCGCACGGCGGTCTGCAAGTACGACGCGGCGCGGAACCCGGCGGTGCAGACGCTGTCGGGCTCGCCCATCTACGTCATCACCTCCACCGGCATGGTCGGCGGCGACATGCGCCGGGTGCGCGCCGAGGTCTACGCCACGCCGGTCGAGGCCAACACCTACGGCGCCATGGTCGCCAACGTGGGGGTGCAGCTCAAGGGCACCATCGACGTCTGCGGCAGGAACCACTCGTCGAGCATGCCCACCGGCTCCACCGACCACGCCACGTACGAGACCGGCGCCGGTGACCTCGCGGGCGTCTGGAGCACGGGCGCGGTGACCCAGCAGGGCACCCCCGACGTGTCCGGCAGCCCGGACGTCGCGCAGAGCCAGGTCGGCCCCTACTCGGGCCCCAACGGCTTCTACGCCGGGCCGTGGGACGTCTTCGGCATGAGCCAGGCGCAGTTCTTCTCGTGGATCGGGCCGCCGGTGGGGACGCAGCCAAATCCGCCGCTCGGCCTCGTCTACATCGACGACGACGCCGCCTACCACGGCGGCGACGGGACCGGCATCCTCTACGTGGACGGCGACCTGACCGTCAACGGCAACTTCACCTACCGCGGCCTCATCTACGTCACGGGCGACCTGCAGATCAACGGCGGCGCCTGGGTGCTGGGCGGCGTCATCGTGGAGGGCACCACGACCATCAAGCTCGCCAACGGCACCGCCGACGTCTACTACAGCGCGGACATGATCTCGGAGGCGGCCTCGCAGGCCAGCGGCAACTTCACCCGGCTGTCCTGGCGCGAGCTGTACTGACGCGGCGCCGCCGCACGAACGACCGGGCCCCCGCCCTCGCGAGAGGACGGGGGCCCGGCGCGTCGGTCAGCGCGCCGCGTCCGGCGGGTGCGGGCGGGCGCGGGCCCCGCGCCGGTGCGCGCCAAGGCAAGCTGGCCGTGGTACTGCAAACCGGCGATCTGTGCTTGCGAAAGCCCGTCGACCAGCAGGCAGCTGCGCGCCGGCACCATGGCGGCAATGCTGCGGGAAAGCTGGCCGTAGCTGCGCGCAAAGTCGAGCAGCGGCAGCCACAGCG
>CAZSQE010000073.1:0-8244 GCA_964608905.1 uncultured bacterium
GTGCATTGCGTCACCGAGCGCGCCGAGCGCCTCAACGCCGGGGGCCTGCGCCGGCGGCCCGCCCACCGGCGCGGTCTCGGCCGCGGGCGATCCCGCCCCGACGACCCGGCCGCGGGGCGGCGCGCCGCCGCGCGGGGCCGTCGCGGCGCCGGCTCGCGCGGGAGGCCGCGCCGGGGCCTTGCCGAAGAGGCGCTCGAAGGGCAGCTCCAGGTTCATCTCCACCGACTGGCCGTTGCTGACCGCGCGCACGCCGAGGTCCCTCGACAACTCCGGGCCGTTGTTCTGGCCGTAGCTGGAGCTCCACGACAGCGACGGCTTGAGCCAGCGGCCGCGCGAGTGGGTGTAGGTGGCGTTCATGGACTGCCGCCAGTCCACCACCCGGCCGAGGTTGATGAAGCCGAGCCGGTCGTTGCGCACCGGCCCCTCGGGCAGGACCAGGTTGCGCCGGCCCTCGATGCGGTGCTGGACGAAGTCGAGCGGGCGCGTGTCGGCGCCGAAGCCGATGCCGGCGGTCCGGCCCGAGACGTCCCGGCTCAGCCGCAGCGAGTCGAGCTCGGCGCCGAGGCGCTCGTAGCTCACGTTGCGGGTCGTGGACACGGAGTAGTTCCACCACGCCCGCTCGGGCAGCGGGTGCAGGCGCCCCTTCGTCAGCGGCAGCGGGATGGCCAGCAGCCGGCGCGGCGCCACCTGGTAGTTGACGGTCGCCGTCCGCACCACGCTGCTGTCCACCGCCGAGGGGTTCCGGCTCCGGTTCTCGGCCATGCTGTAGCTGGCGGTGATGCCGCCCAGGGTGTAGCGCAGGAACGGGTTCGAGCGCTCGCTCCAGGATCGCGAGTACGAGGTCGAGAAGGAGCGCGACTCGGAGCGCGTCTCGCTCGCGTCCTGCAGCGCGCCGGTGCGGACGATGTCGCTGCCGGCGCTGAAGCGCGGGCGCGAGCTGTTGCGCGTGTAGCTCAGGTTCACCGGCAGCTGGATGCCGGTCGGCGCGAAGAAACGGTGGGTCTGCAGGCTCGTGTTCCACGCCAGCTGGTCGGTGGCGGTGCCCGAGCCCCGGCTCTCGCCCACCGAGAGGAAGTCCGCCCCGCGCCCGTTCCAGGCCAGGCTGTAGGACATCAGGTCGGCGAGCTGGCCGTTCACCTGCACGCGCTGCGCGTGGTCCACGTCCTTGGCGATGTCGGTGGCCTGCAGTTCGTTGAGCCAGAGCTGGCCCGAGGCGTACCGCCGTTCGCCGCGGTTCAGCAGCCCGAAGGACACGCGCCGCAGCCGGGTGAACGAGGGCGAGCCGTTCACGATCAGGGTCTCGCCCGGGGCCGCGCCGGCCACCGCGTAGCGGATCGGGGCGGTGGTGGGGAAGTCGGGGTTCAGCTTGAGGTTCGACAGGTCGGTGAGCTTGAGCGCGATCGGGCTCCAGCGGATGTCCCGCGCCGTCGAGTTGCCGGGCAGCCGCGAGCGGTACTCGTAGTAGTTGCGCCCGGTCTCGTCCGAGGCGAAGCGCACGAAGTAGACGAGCGCCGTGTCCACCGCGGCGTCGAAGGACCGGCCCTCCTCGTCGCGGATGTCGTACGCGGCGGCGAACCAGTTGAGCTTCCCGTAGCGGCTGTAGTTCTCGTCCAGCGAGAAGGTCTTGAAGGCCTCGAGGGTCGAGCCGGGCTTGAGGTCCGTGAACTCGAGGCTGATCGACTGCTCGCGGCGGGTCACCGCCTCGCTGCCGGTGCGCGTCACGCCCGGATCGATGGGCGGCACGTACACGTCGGCGTTGTCCACCGAGTTCACCGTGTTCAGGGTCATCGTGGTGAGCGGCGCGGCGAGGGCGATCGAGTCGAGGGTGGTCTGCTCCCAGCGGCTGCCGACGATGTCGAGCCCGCCCAGCATGAGCAGCGGCAGGCGGACGTCGGCGGCCGAGGAGTCGGGCTCGACCACGCCCTGCACCCAGACGCGCACGTGCTGGACCTGGGTCAGGTTCGGGTTCCCGAACTCGACCGCCAGCGTGTCGGCGAGCGGGATGCGGTAGCGCCGCCAGCCGTTGTCGGCGGTCACGGTCGAGACCGGCGCCGGCGAGGCCGGGCCGAATTCCCGCTGCACGTCGGTCACCAGGTAGGGCGCGGACGCCGACACGTCACCGAGGTCGATGGTGTACTCGATGTAGTCGTTGCCGGCGTCGAGGGCGCCGTTCAGGTTGAGGTCCTCGGTGTCGGGCGTGGTGCGGTTGGTGCGGTTGCCCTCGGTGCCGTTCACCGCCGCCCAGTACCGCGGGTCCACCGAGCGCCGTTCGTCGGTGTTCACCAGCGCGTCGGGCGGGTAGAAGTCGTCCCCCTCCGGGTCCGTGCCGTTGGCGCGGACGAGGTCGCGCACGACGCCGGCGTCGGGGTTGGCCCGCCCGTCGAGGCCGGTGTCCTCGTCCACGGTCAGCACGTTGTCGAGGATGCGGTCCTCGGTGTCGAGCACGCGGTTGGGCAGCACGTCCGGCGCGCGCATCTGGTCCTCGCTCACCGAGCCGACGTCGATGTGCAGCCGCAGGTGCCGGCCGCGCACGCGGCCCAGCCCGTCGCCGGGGGCGTGCAGGTCGTTGAAGTCGTTCACCCACAGCTCGATGAACTGGGCACGGGAGAGGTTGAGCCCGGCGGGGTCCACCAGCGTGGTGACGCCGCCCCACAGCCGGGTCGAGTCGCCGGGCGCGGTGCGCGGCCGGCGGGGCATGCTCAGGCACAGCACCTGGCGGGGGTTGCGGCCGCCCTGCGCGTCGGTGAGTCTCGGCTTGAGGTCGCGCTCCTTGACGTAGCCGGGCGGCGAGTACCAGCGCAGCTCGCCGTTGCGCAGCGTGTCGGTCGCGGCCAGGAACTCGGGGCCGGCCAGCGACCAGGCGGTCCCGGGCGCCACCTGGATCAGCGGCGCGCTCGAGCTGCTCCAGCGCTCCTGGGCCATGGGCAGCGAGACCGCGTCCCGCGTGCCCTCCATGTCGTCGATGTAGACCACGTTCTTGGTGTTGGGGTTGGGCAGCGACACGCCCACCTCGGCCTGCACCGCGACGGTCGAGGGCGCGGTCGTGCGCACGCCGGGCAGGCGGTCCACCAGCCGGGTCATCCAGTCGGGCCGGAACGTCCACGCCGTGTTCAGGTCGGTGATCAGGCTGCGCGAGGGCTCCTCCCCCAGCCGGGGCCGCAGGTCCTGCGCGCCCTTGCTCTCGTAGAGGAACGCGCCGCCGAAGCTCCGGTCCCGCCCGTCGAGGCGGAAGGCGCTGCCCACCAGCGTGCGTCCGGCCTGTTGGAAGAGCGGCGCGCTCGAGTAGTCGATGTTGAACTGCGCCCCGGCCGGCACCTGCCGCTTGAGCATCACGCGGCCCATGTCGTAGTCGATGGTGTAGTCGCGGTCGCGCACCCACTGCTCGCCGTTCACCGTGACGACCTCGGAGCTCTCGAGCACGTTGGTGGCCCCCAGCGAGATCTCCCCCTGGGCCATCGAGGCCTTGTACTCCAGCTCGATGAAGTAGGTCGAGCCCTGGCTGCGGGTCGTGTTGTAGCCGTCGTAGATGAGCGGATTCGAGGCGTTCTCCTCGAGCGCGCTGGCGCTCAAGTGCGGGTCGGCGGCCCCCACCAGCGAGTCGCGGCGCGAGAGCAGTGAGCTGATGGCGCGCTCGAAGGCCCGGCCGTCGGGCCCGAGGCGCGGTGCGAATGGCCGCAGGTCGGGCAGGAAGAGCACGCCGCTGCGGAAGTCCACGAAGGACCGGGCCAGCAGGGTCGAGTTCGCGGCCGTCCCGTCCACCCGGCCGTCGTGCTGGCCGCGCACCGGCACGCCGCCGCTCTCGTCGTAGTTGTCGAGGCCGACGAGCTCGAGGTACGGGATGCCCTTCTCGCGCTCGTTGTAGACCGGCGGGTCGGCGTAGCCCTGGTAGACCCGCAGTGCGAACGAGCCCGGGTCGATGCCCTGCCCGCCGATCTGGTAGAAGTTGCGCAGCTCGAGCTCGCGCACGCGATTGAAGGGCGCCAGCGTCGTGTCGGTCTCGAAGTAGAGCTTGGCCGCGTCGGCGACCAACCTCTTGATGGGGGCGCGCAGCAGCTTCATCTGCACCGCCGGCGTGCCGCTGGCGTCGGCGACCAGGGTGTCCGTGCCCATCGGCCGGTAGGCGCCCACGCCGGCGCCGGTCGCGTCTACGGGGCGCGCGCGGTAGGTCGCGGCCAGGCGCTGCTCCCCGCTCAGCTGGCGCATCATGCGGATGATCTTGAAGTTGGGGCCGTAGACGTCCCGCACGATCTCGTAGTCGCCGTCGGTGCCCGCCTTGAGCTGCTTGAAGTAGCCCAGCGCCGAGTGGTTCGTGTCGGCCGCCGCGGTGGCCCCGAGGGACAGGTCGGCCCACGCCCGGCCGAGCACCGTGGTCACGTTCGTGGTGAGGTCCTGATCGTCCCGGTACAGGGTGATGCTGGTCTCGTCGATGTCCAGCGTCGGCCCATTCGGGTCGTAGAGGAAGTAGTAGACGCCCCGGACGTAGTCGTAGTCGGCCAGCACCTGCGTCGTCGCGACGCCGCCGCCCGAGTAGCTGGCGCGCTGGCTCTTGCCCTCCTGCTTGCTGGCCAGCACGGTGAGGTCGAGCGGCCCGTAGCGCAGCGTGCTCTTGACGCCGAACAGGCCCTCGTTGCGGCCGCTGTAGGACACGTACTGCGTGCCGGGCAGGGTCAGGTTCGTGTTGCCGAGGTCGAACGCCTGCACCAGGTCGTCCTCGTCGCCCTTGTAGTTGATGGCGATGCGGTTGGCGAGCGGGATCTGGTTGGCCGAGTTCTGCAGCAGGTTGACCTTGATGCGGTCGGAGAGCTGGCCCTCGAGGCGGATGTCGAGGTCCTGCTGCATGTTCAGCGTCGGGAACAGCGAGCGCCGCTGGCCCAGCAGGCCGGTCTGCCGGTTGGTCCAGTCGCTCGTGCCCGAGAGCCGGATGTTCTCGGAGCCGGCCACGTTCAGCGCCGGGCCGCCGGGCCCGAGCCAGCTCTGCACCCGGGACGGCAGCGGCGAGGGCAGCTTGAAGGACAGCCCGGTCGTGGGCGCGCCCGTGGCCGCGCCGGGCCGCATGTTGATGTCCTTGAGCGAGCGAGCGCGCCACTGCCGCTCGAAGGCCAGCCGCGCCGACTCCTGGGCGAAGACCGACAGGGAGCGGGACGCCCCGGGCTCGAGCAGCACGTCGCCGAAGTACGCCGAGGTGCTCACCCGCCCGGAGTCGGTCGCCAGGGCCACCCGCAGGGTGCGCGGGTCGGTGCGCAGCTGCAGCCCGGGAGCGCGCAGGCGCAGCGGGCGCAGCGAGCCCAGCACGAACCGGTCCTCGAGGGCGAGCCGGGAAGCGCTGCGCCAGGCGGGCGGCAGGGAGTCGGCCGGGGACACGGGCCGACTGGGCTTCAACCCGAAGTGGGGAAACCCGATGAGGACGAGCAGGGCCGGTAGGGCGCTCAGCATGTGGGCGTCAAAACGTCTGCGCCTCCGCGGGGGGAGGCGCAGCCGGTGACCCTAGCAAGGCAAACCCTGCCGGTCAAAGGCCTTGGAACGATTTCCTTCGCCCCTGTCCCAACCCATGAGGTAGGCTGCGCAGCCGTGCGTATCCTCCATACATACATCCTGAGACAGCATCTGGTTCCCCTGCTGCTGGGCTTCGGGGTGGTCACGTTCATCCTGGAGATGGACGTCCTGTTCGACTACCTGGACCTGGTGGTCAACCGGGGGGTCCCCTCCCTGGTGGTGGCCCAGCTCTTCCTCCTGTCGCTGGGCTACATCGTCGCCCTCTCGGTCCCCTGCGCCGTGCTGGTGGCGGTGCTCATGACCTTCGGCCGCCTCTCGCAGGACAACGAGATCACCGCCCTGCGCACCGGGGGCGTCAACCCGGCCGCCATCCTCGTCGGCCCGCTGCTCGCGGCCGCCCTGGTGGCCGGCGGCCTGACCCTGTTCAACAACCACGTCCTGCCCGAGGCGAACCACGCCTTCATGAACCTGATGATCAACATCGGCCGCATGCGGCCGACGGTGAAGCTCCAGGAAGGGGTCTTCATCACCGACTTCCCCGGCTACAGCCTGCTCGTGCAGTCGGTCAACGGCCGCACGAACGAGATGCGGGGCGTGACCATCTACCAGATGAACCCCGGCGGCCCGCCCGACCTGATCCTGGCCAAGCGCGGCTACCTGACCTACACCCCCGACGGCCGCACGGCGGTGCTCGAGCTGAAGGACGGCGAGATCCACGAGATCCCGGCCGAGGAGGGCGGCTCGCGCAAGTACCGCTTCATGGAGTTCAAGACCCACACCCTCCACATCGCCGGCGCCGGGGCGCTCCTGGAGCGCAGCGTACGCGAAACGCGCAGCGACCGCGAGATGAGCGCCCGGCAGCTCCTCGACGAGCGCCGGAAGGTGCTCGACCAGCACCGGGTCTCCCGGGCCCAGCACCTCGAGCGGGTGGCGGCCTACGGCCTGTCCCCCGCCGACGTCGAGCCGGTCGTCCCCGCCTCGCTGTCGTGGTGGTCCCGGGCGCTGGCCCGGCTGCGGGGGGCGGGCCGCCCGGGCGCGCAGCTGGAGCTCTCCCTGCGCGAGAACCCCGCGCTGCGCGGCGAGCTGGACCTCTGGCGGCTCGAGCACCGGGCGCTCGAGCGCCGGGCCGGCGAGCTGTCGGTCGAGGTGCACAAGAAGTTCTCGCTGCCCGCCGCCTGCGTGGTCTTCGTCCTCATCGGCGCCCCGCTCGGCATGCGGGTGCGGCGTGCCGGGCCGGCGGTGGCCTTCGTCTCGGTGGCCTTCTTCCTCTTCTACTACCTCTGCCTGGTGGGCGGCGAGGAGCTGGCCAACCGCCTGCTGCTGCCCCCGTGGCTCGCCATGTGGCTGCCCAACATCGTGCTCGGGGCCTGGGGGCTGGTCGCCACCCTGCGCGCCGTCGAGCTGCTGCCCCTGCGCCGCGCCGTGCCGCCCGCCGCGGCCCCTCGCGCGGAGGGCGCGGCGTGAAGATCCTCGACCGCTACCTGCTGCGGGAGTTCCTCCTCTACCTCGGGCTCGGGCTGGTCGGGGTGATGGCCATCTTCGTGGTCGTGGACGTGTTCGAGAGGCTCGACGTGTTCCTCGACCACCGCGCCCCGCTGGCCCTGGTCGCCCGCTACTACCTCTACCGGCTGCCCGAGTGGGTGGTGCAGGTGATGCCCATCGCCCTGCTGCTCGCCACCTTCCTCGGGCTCGGCCAGCTCAACAAGTTCAACGAGCTGACCGCCATGCGCACCGCCGGCAGGTCGCTGTCCGACATCCTCGGCCCGGTGCTGGTGGTCTCCGTCCTCGCCGCGCTGGTCTCGCTGGCCCTGGGCGAGTTGGTCGTGCCGCGCACCAACCTCGCCCGCGACCGCCTCTACGACCGGGAGATCCAGGGCATCCACCGGCAGGCGGTGACCGAGCGCGCCGACGTCACCTACCTCGGCGAGGGCGGGCGCATCTTCACCATCCGGCTGTACCTGGTGAACGAGGAGCGCATGCACGAGGTGTCGCTGCAGGAGTTCCGCGCCGGCGCCCTGGTGCGGCGCATCGACGCCGCCGAGGCGAGCTGGGACGGCGCGCGCTGGGTGTTCTCCTCCGGCCACCTGCGCACGTTCGACGGCGGGCGCGAGCAGGTGCGCCCGTTCGACCGCATGGCGGTGAACGGCATCGGCGAGCGCCCGCCGGACTTCGCCAAGGAGAGCCGGAACCCCAGCGAGATGAACTTCCTCGAGTTGTGGAACTACGTGCGCCGCCTGCGCGCCAGCGGCGCCCGCGTCGCCAACTACCTGGTGGACCTGCAGGTCAAGCTGGCCTTCCCGCTGGTGAACCTGATCGTCATCCTCATCGGCGCCCCGCTCGCCACCCGGCTGCGCATGCAGAGCGCGGCGCTCGGCTTCGGGCTGTCCATCGCCATCTCCTTCGGCTACTACGCGCTGCTGCGCACCGGGCAGGCGCTCGGGCACAGCGGGGCGCTGAACCCCTACGTCGCGGGCTGGCTCGGCGACCTGGTGTTCGGCGTGGTGGGCGCGGTGATGATGGCCCACGCCCGCCGCAGCTGACCGGTCAGACCTCGAACGCCGCGTCGAGGGTGTCGAGGCCGGCGCAGAACTCCACGTCGCGCGCGTAGTCGGGGCCGAGCGAGCGCAGGTAGCGCCCGTGGGCCGAGCCCTGCACCAGCGCGCGCGTCGCGGCCGCGTCGCGCGGCGCCAGGGCCAGCGCCAGCGCCGCGGCGGCCCCCGCCGCCCGCGCGCCGCGGGCGGCCAGCCGCGC
>CAZSQE010000074.1:0-8062 GCA_964608905.1 uncultured bacterium
CGATCGTCCCCACGTTCACGTGCGTCTTCGTCCGCTCGAACTTCTGCTTGGCCATGAACCTTTCCTCCGTCGTCCGGGACGACGCTGCGGGCCGGATGCGGCCCTAACCCCTCGCCTTCGCGACGATCTCCTCCGCCACCGCCTGGGGCAGCGTGTCGTAGCGGGAGAACTGCATGGAGTACGCGGCGCGCCCCTGCGAGATCGAGCGCATCCGCGTCGCGTATCCGAACATCTCCGCCAGGGGCACCGACGCCGCGACGACGCGGGCCTCCGCGCGGGTGAACATGCCGCCGATCCGGCCGCGGCGCGCCGACAGGTCGCCGATGATGTCGCCCATGTACTCCTCGGGCACCACCACCTCGACGTCGAAGATGGGCTCGAGCAGGCGCGGCTCGGCCCTGGCGCAGGCCTCCTTGAAGCCCATCGAGGCGGCGATCTTGAACGCCATCTCCGACGAATCCACCTCGTGGAAGGAGCCGTCGAGCAGCGTGACGCGGACGTCCACCATCGGGTAGCCCGCCAGCACGCCGCCGCGCATCGCCTCCTCGACGCCGCGCTCCACCGCCGGGATGTACTCCTTGGGGATGGCGCCGCCCACGACCTTGTTCTCGAACTCGAAGCCCTTGCCGGCCGGCTGCGGCTCGACCCGCAACGTCACGTCGGCGAACATGCCGCGGCCGCCGGTCTGGCGCACGAAGCGGTGGCGCGTCTCCGCCGGCACCGAGATCGTCTCCTTGTAGGAGACCTGCGGCCGGCCGACGTTGGCGTCCACGCGGAACTCGCGCTTCATGCGGTCCACCAGGATCTCGAGGTGCAGCTCGCCCATGCCCGAGATCACCGTCTGGCCCGTCTCGTCGTCGGTGCGCACGCGGAAGGTCGGGTCCTCGTCGGAGAGCCGCTGCAGGGCGTTGGCCAGCTTCTCCTCGTCGGCCTTCGAGCGCGGCTCGATGGCCACGTCCACCACCGGCTCGGGGAAGGTCATCGCCTCGAGCGCCAGCGGGTGGTCCGGGTCGCACAGGGTGTGGCCGGTGCTGACCCGCTTGAAGCCGATGCCCGCGGCGATGTCGCCGGCGTAGACCTCGCTGATCTCCTTCTGCTTGTTGGCGTGCATCTGCACCAGGCGCCCGATGCGCTCCATCCGCCCGGTCGCCGCGTTCAGGATCTGGTCGCCCGAGCACACGCTGCCGGAGTAGACGCGGAAGAAGGTGAGCTTGCCGACGTGGGGGTCGGTGGCGATCTTGAAGGCCAGCGCCGCGAACGGCTCCTGGTCCTCGGGCCGGCGCGTCACGCGCTCCCAGGTGTCGGTGGTGTGCCCGTCCACCGGCGGCATGTCGAGCGGCGACGGCAGCAGCTCCACCACCGCGTCGAGCAGGCGCTGCACGCCCTTGTTGCGGTAGGCGGAGCCGCACAGCACCGGGTGGATGGCGCCCTGCAGCGTGCCCTTGCGCAGCGCCCGGCGCACGTCCTCGGCGTCGAAGGGCTGCTCGTGCAGGTAGCGGTCGAGCAGGACCTCGTCGAACTCGGCCACCGCCTCGAGCAGGCGCACGCGCGCCGCGCGCGCGCGGGCCTGCAGGTCGCGGGGGATGTCCCGGACCTCGGGGGTGGAGCCCTGGTCGGCCTCCTCGTAGAGGATGGCCTTCATCTCGACCAGGTCCACCGTGCCCTGGAACTGCTCGCCGGCGAACATCGGGATGTGGATGGGCACCGGCTTGGCGCCGAGGCGGTCCCGCATCATCTCGATGACGTTGTCGAAGTCGGCGCCGATGCGGTCCATCTTGTTGACGAAGGCGACGCGGGGGACGTTGTACTTGTCCGCCTGGCGCCAGACCGTCTCGGACTGCGGCTCGACGCCGCCCACGGCGCAGAACACGGCGACCGCGCCGTCGAGGATGCGCAGCGCGCGCTCCACCTCGACGGTGAAGTCCACGTGGCCGGGGGTGTCGATGATGTTGATGCGGTGATCGCGCCAGAAGCAGGTGGTCGCGGCCGAGGTGATCGTGATGCCGCGCTCGCGTTCCTGGGGCATCCAGTCCATCACGGTGGCGCCGTCGTGCACCTCGCCCACCTGGTGGATCCGGCCGGTATAGAACAACACGCGCTCGGTCAAGGTGGTCTTGCCGGCGTCGATGTGGGCCATGATCCCGATGTTGCGATAGTGGTGCAGCAGGGTCTGCCGAGGCATTGGACTACGACTTCCTATCCGACGTGGTCGATCTGTGACGCCACCTGCCTTTCCGTCGTAGAAAGCGCGGGTGTTGGGAATCGTGACCATCCGCAGTGTTGAGACCCGGCCCGGCACCTCTTCCGGAGCCCGGATCCAGGCCGGCTTCGCGCCGGCCTTCACCCGTCGATGGAGTGTGGAGCGAACGCGCCCCGCGGCCCGGTTCCTCCGGGCCCCGCGGCTTACCAGCGATAGTGCGCGAAGGCCTTGTTGGCCTCCGCCATCTTGTGCGTGTCCTCGCGCTTCTTCACGGCGCCGCCCTCGTTCTTGGCGGCGGCCATGATCTCGGCGGCGAACTTCTCGGCGAACGTGTGGTCAGGCCGCTCGAGGGCGTACCCGATGATCCAGCGCGTCGCCAGGGCGTTCCGCCGGTCCGGCCGGACCTCGACCGGGACCTGGTAGTTGGCCCCGCCGACCCGGCGCGACTTCACCTCGAGCAGCGGCTTCACGTTGGTCATCGCCTGCTTGAGGACGGTCATCGCGTCCTGGCCGGTCTTCTGTTCGACCTGCTTCATCGCGCCATAGAAGTGACGCTCGGCGGTGGAGCGCTTGCCGGCCTCCATCATGCCGTTGATGAACCGCGTCACGAGCACGCTGTCGTACTTGGGGTCCGCCACGGGCTCACGGCGCCTCACGAAACCCTTGCGAGGCATGCGTCGATTCCTCTCCTCATCCGATACGGCGTCCCGGCCGGGACGCTGCGGGCGACCCGTGGACGCGGCTGCGGGTCCGAGCTGCCCGCGACGGTCGCGCCGCTGCTTCGGCCGCTACTTCGACTTGGTGCCGTACTTCGAACGGCTCTTCTTGCGCCCGCCCACCCCGCTGGCGTCCAGCGTGCCGCGGATGATGTGGTAGCGCACGCCGGGCAGGTCCTTCACGCGTCCCCCGCGGATGAGCACGATCGAGTGCTCCTGCAGGTTGTGTCCCTCGCCCGGGATGTAGCAGGTGACTTCCATGCCGTTCACCAGCCGCACGCGCGCCACCTTCCGCAGCGCCGAGTTCGGCTTCTTCGGCGTGGTCGTGTACACGCGGGTGCACACGCCCCGCTTCTGGGGGCTTCCCCGGAGCGCGGGAGCGCCGGTCTTCGACTTGATCGTCCGCCGACCATGGCGGATCAACTGGCTCAGCGTGGGCACGGATTTCCTCCAACCACTTGTCGATAATGGGATTGCGCGGGCAGACCCAGCACGGTGTCCGCGAGGGAGTACCTGCACCGTCGCCGCGCAGACCGGGGAATCTAGGCGCTTGGCCTACCCTTGTCAAGGCATCAGGCCGTCTTCGCCCCCTCGTCCCCCTCCAGCAGGAGGGCCGCCTCGGCCTGCTTCTCCGCTTCCAGCTTCAACTTAAGGTACCCGGGCATGCCGGTCCCGGCGGGGATCAGGTGCCCGATGATCACGTTCTCCTTGAGTCCGCGCAGCAGATCCACCTTGCCCTGGATGGCCGCCTCGGTGAGCACCCGGGTGGTCTCCTGGAACGAGGCGGCGGAGATGAAGCTGTCGGTCGAGAGCGACGCCTTGGTGATGCCGAGCAGCAGCGGCTGGAACGTCGCCGGCGACTGCCCCTCCCTCAGCATCCGCTCGTTCTCCTCGCGCACGACCAGCCGGTCCACGTGCTCGCCCTCGAGGAACGCGGTGCTGCCCGGGTCCTCGATGCGGACCTTCTGCAGCATCTGGCGCACGATGACCTCGATGTGCTTGTCGTCGATGCGCACGCCCTGGAGGCGGTAGACCTCCTGGATCTCGTTGACCAGGTACTCCTGGACCTCCTCGATGCCCTTGATCTTGAGGATGTCGTGCGGGTTGATCGGCCCCTCGATGAGCCGGTCGCCGGCGCGCACCTGGCTGCCCTCCTGCACGTACAGGTGGCGGCCCTGCGGGATCTGCACCTCCTGGGCCTGGCCGTCGTCGGCGCGGATGATGATCTTGCGCATGCCGCGGGCGACGCCGCCGAACTCGACGCGGCCGTCGATCTCGGCCACGATCGCGGCCTCCTTGGGCCGGCGCGCCTCGAACAGCTCGGCGACGCGCGGCAGGCCGCCGGTGATGTCGCGGACCTTGGCGCCCTCGCGGCGGGTCTTCACCAGCACGTCGCCGGCGCCCACCGTCTGGCCGTCGCGCACCTCGAGCCGCGCCCCGGTCGGCAGCGGGTAGTGCCCGAGCTTGCGCCCGGCCTCGTCGATGAGGTCGATGGCCGGCTGCAGCTCCTTGTTGCGGTCCTCCATGATGACCAGCAGCTTGAGGCCCGAGATGTCGTCCACCTCGTCGCGCACCGTGACCTTCTCCTTGATGTCCACGAAGCGCACGGTTCCCGCCTCGCGGGTCACCATCGGCTTGCTGTAGAGGTCCCACTCGAACAGCAACTGGCCCGCCGCGACCTTCTCCTGGTCGCCGACGAAGACGTGGGCGCCGTAGGGCACGTTGTAGCGCTGCCGCACCCGCCCGGCCGCGTCCACCAGCTCGATCTCGCCGTCGCGAACGACCGAGACGCGCACGCCCGGCCTGTAGTCCACGACCTCCAGCTCACTGCCCGTCTCGGTGACGTAGCGGACCGTGCCGGCCTCCTTGGCCACGGTCCTCGACTCCTCGACCATGCGCGCCGCCACGCCGCCGATGTGGAAGGTCCGCAGCGTGAGCTGCGTGCCCGGCTCGCCGATGGACTGCGCGGCGATGACGCCGGTGGCCTCGCCCAGGTCCACCGGGCGGCCGGTGGCGAGGTTGCGCCCGTAGCACTTGGCGCACACGCCGCGCCGCGCGTCGCAGGTCAGCACCGAGCGGATCTTGATCTTGTCGAGCCCCGCCTTGGCGGCCTCGCCGATCATCTGGGTCAGGGTCTCGTCGATGAGCTGCCCGGCCTCGACCACCGTGTCCGCGGTGATCGGGTGGACGACGTCCTCGGCCACCACGCGGCCGAGCACGCGGTCGGCCAGCGGCTCGATGATGTCCTCGCCGTCCTTGAGCGCGCCGACCGAGAGACCGCGGATGGTGCCGCAGTCCGGCTCGTTGATGATGACGTCCTGGGCCACGTCCACCAGGCGCCGGGTCAGGTAGCCGGCGTCGGCGGTCTTGAGCGCGGTGTCGGCCAGGCCCTTGCGCGCGCCGTGCGTCGAGATGAAGTACTCGAGCACGGTGAGGCCTTCCTTGAAGTTGTGGATGACCGGCGACTCGATGATCTCGCCCAGGCCGCCGGTGAGCTTCTTCTGCGGCTTGGCCATGAGGCCGCGCATGCCGGCCAGCTGCCGCACCTGCTCGCGGTTACCGCGGGAGCCCGAGTCGGCCATCATGAAGATCGGATTGAAGCCCTCGCGGTCGCTCGACAGGCCGTCGAACGTCACCTGCTCCACCTCGGTGGTGGTGAGCGTCCAGGTGTTGATGACCTTGTTGTAGCGCTCGCTCTCGGTGATCACGCCGTTGCGGTAGTTGCCGTTGATCAGGTCCACGTCCTTGCGGGCCCGGCCGATGATCTCGTCCTTCTCGGGCGGGATGCGCACGTCGTCGATGCCGACGGTGAAGCCCGCCTGGGTCGCGTAGGCGAATCCCAGGTCCTTGAGCGCGTCGAGCAGGTCGGAGGTCACCTCGGAGCCGAGCCGGCGGTAGCAGCTGCTGACGAGGCTCTCGAGGCGCTTCTTGTCCATGGTGTCGTTGATGAAACCGAGCGCCGGCGGCACGACGTCGTTGAACAGCACGCGCCCCGCCGTGGTGACGAAGCTGCGCCCCTCGACCGGCTTGGCCAGCGCCACGCTGTCGGTGCGCATCGCCACCCGCGCGTGCAGCGGCACCTCGCGGTTGTCGTGGGCCGCCCGCACCTCGCCCGGGTCGTTGAACAGGCGCAGGCACCGCGGGTCGGTGGGCGCCAGGCCCGCCGCGGCGGCGCGCGGGTTCACCGCCTCGCCGCGCGGCTTGGTCAGGTAGTGGCAGCCCAGCACGATGTCCTGGTTCGGCGTGGCGAGCGGGCGCCCGTTGGCCGGCGACAGGATGTTGTTGGTCGAGAGCATGAGCAGGCTGGTCTCGATCTGCGCCTCGAACGAGAGCGGCACGTGCACGGCCATCTGGTCGCCGTCGAAGTCGGCGTTGAAGGCCTGGCAGACCAGCGGGTGGATGCGGATGGCCTTGCCCTCGACCAGCACCGGCTCGAAGCCCTGGATGCCGAGGCGGTGCAGGGTCGGCGCGCGGTTCAGCAGCACCGGGTGGTTCTCGATGATCTCGCCGAGGATGTCCCAGACCTCGGGCTTCTCGCGTTCGACCAGCCGCTTGGCGCTCTTGACCGTCTGCACGAGGCCGCGGTCCTCGAGCTTGCGGATGATGAACGGCTTGAACAGCTCGAGCGCCATGTTCTTGGGCAGCCCGCACTGGTTCAGCTTGAGCTCCGGCCCGACGACGATGACCGAGCGGCCCGAGTAGTCCACGCGCTTGCCGAGCAGGTTCTGGCGGAAGCGCCCCTGCTTGCCCTTGAGCATGTCGGACAGCGACTTGAGCGGCCGGTTGCCCTGGCCGCGCACGGCGCGGCTGCGCCGGCCGTTGTCGAACAGCGCGTCCACGGCCTCCTGCAGCATGCGCTTCTCGTTGCGCAGGATGACCTCGGGGGCCTTGATGTCCATCAGCTTCTTGAGCCGGTTGTTGCGGTTGATGACCCGGCGGTAGAGGTCGTTCAGGTCCGAGGTGGCGAAGCGACCGCCCTCGAGCGGCACCAGCGGGCGCAGGTCCGGCGGCAGCACCGGGACGCACTCGAGGATCATCCACTCCGGCCGGTTGCCGCTGTGGCGGAAGGCCTCGACGATGCGCAGGCGCTTGAGCAGCTCCTTCTTGCGCTGCACCGAGGTCTCCATCCTGGCCTGGGCGCGCAGCTCGGTGGACAGCTCCTCGAGGTCCAGCTCGGCGAGCAGGTCGCGGATGCCGTCGGCCCCCATCTTGGCCTTGAGCCCCGAGTCCGGCTGCTCCTGCATGACCTCGTTGTACTGGTCCTCGGTGATGATCTCCTTCTTCTTGAAGCCGGTGTTGCCCGGGGCGATGACGACGAACGACTCGTAGTAGAGGATGCGCTCGAGGTCGCGGATGGTCATGTCGAGCAGGTGACCGATGCGCGACGGCACGCCCTTGAAGAACCAGATGTGCGAGACCGGCACCGCCAGCTCGATGTGCCCGAGCCGCTCGCGGCGCACCTTGGCCTGGGTGACCTCGACGCCGCAGCGGTCGCAGATCACGCCGCGGTAGCGGATGCGCTTGTACTTGCCGCAGTTGCACTCCCAGTCCTTGACCGGGCCGAAGGTCTTCTCGCAGAACAGGCCGTCCTTCTCGGGCTTGAAGGACCGGTAGTTGATCGTCTCCGGCTTGGTCACCTCGCCGTGCGACCAGCTGCGGATGACGTCGGGCGAGGCGAGGCGGATCCGCATGGTGTTGAACGCCGGGCGGCGCCGCTCGACGCGCTCCTCAGGCCGGGTCAGCCCCAGACCGCTTCCACCCAGGTTGAGCGGGGACTGCGGTTCCGATTCCAGGCTCATTCCACTCTCCTCGAACGGACCCCGCCCGCGCGTGGTGGCTCCGCGACGCGGGCCGGGACCGGAAGCTGTCAGGTCCGGCTAGACTTCCTCGAACTGCATCTCCAGGCACAGGCTCTGGAGCTCCTTGACGAGCACGTTGAACGACTCGGGCACGCCCGGCTCGGGCGGATTCTCGCCCTTGACGATGGCCTCGTAGATGCGCGACCGGCCGGCGACGTCGTCGCTCTTGACGGTCAGCAGTTCCTGCAGGGTGTAGGCCGCGCCGTACGCCTCGAGCGCCCACACCTCCATCTCGCCGAAGCGCTGGCCGCCGAACTGCGCCTTGCCGCCCAGCGGCTGCTGGGTGA
>CAZSQE010000075.1:0-8038 GCA_964608905.1 uncultured bacterium
TCGCCGAAGCGCTGGCCGCCGAACTGCGCCTTGCCGCCCAGCGGCTGCTGGGTGACGAGCGAGTACGGGCCGGTCGAACGGGCGTGGATCTTGTCGTCCACCAGGTGGGAGAGCTTCAGCATGTAGATGTAGCCGACGGTGACCCGGTTGTCGAAGGTCTCGCCGGTGCGGCCGTCGTGCAGGTCGGTCTTGCCGTCCTCGGGCAGGTTCGCCTCGCGCAGCTCGGCCTTGATCTCGTCCACCGTGGCGCCGGCGAACACCGGGGTGGCCACCGTGTAGCCCAGGGCGTGGGCGGCCCAGCCCAGGTGCGTCTCCAGCACCTGGCCGATGTTCATGCGCGAGGGCACGCCCAGCGGGTTCAGCACGACCTCGACCGGGGTGCCGTCCGGCAGGTAGGGGAGGTCCTCCTCGGCGAGGATCTTGGCGACGACGCCCTTGTTGCCGTGCCGGCCGGCCATCTTGTCGCCGACGGAGAGCTTGCGCTTCTTGGCGATGTAGACCTTGACCAGCTTGACGACGCCGGGCGGCAGCTCGTCGCCGCGCGTGACCTTCTCGATCTCCTTCTCCAGCTCGCGCTCGCAGCGGGTGAACGCGTTCTGCGCCCCGTCCATCGCCGCCCAGAAGCGCTCGTTGACGTGCTCGTCCTCGGTCACCGGCGTGCCCCAGGCGAGGTCGTCGAAGTCCATCTCCTCGAGGAACTCGCGGGCGTACTTGCGGCCCTTGCGGGCGACGGCGTCGCCGGTGCTGGCGCTGCGCAGCACGTGCACGGTCTGCTCGACGAGGATCTCGGCGACGCTCGACAGCCGCACGTCGGCGATGCGCTCGCGCTCCTTCTTCGACTCGCGGCGCAGGCGCTCGATCTTCTTCTTCTCCTGCTGCTTGGTGCTCTCGTCCTTCTCGCGGCGCGAGAACACCTTGATGTCGATGACGATGCCGTCCATCCCCGGCGGCGCCTTGAGCGAGGCGTCGCGCACGTCGCCGGCCTTGTCGCCGAAGATGGCCTTGAGCAGCCGCTCCTCCGGGCTCAGCTCCTGCTCGCCCTTGGGCGTGACCTTGCCGACGAGGATGTCGCCCTGGCGCACGCGGGCGCCGATGCGGATGATGCCCTCCTCGTCGAGGTTCTTGACCGCCTCCTCGGAGACGTTGGGGATCTCGCGGGTGATCTCCTCGACCCCGCGCTTGGTGTCGCGCACCTGGAGCTCGAATTCCTCGATGTGGATCGAGGTGAAGAGGTCGTCGCGGATGAGCCGATCGCTCACCAGGATGGCGTCCTCGAAGTTGTAGCCGCCCCACGGCATGAAGGCCACCAGCACGTTGCGGCCCAGCGCCAGCTCGCCCTCGCGGGTGGCCGGGCCGTCGGCGATGACCTGGCCCCGCTTGACCTTCTGGCCCTCGGTCACCGTCGGCCGCTGGTTCAGGCAGGTGTCCTGGTTCGAGCGGCGGAACTTGACCAGCCGGTAGATGTCGAGGTTGGGCTGCTCGCTGTAGTCCACCGGCCGCTCGTCCGGGTCGCGCTCGTAGCGGACGGCGATCATCTCGCCCGAGACGAACTCGACCACGCCGGAGCGGCGCGCCAGCACGAGCGCGCCCGAGTCCTCGGCCACCTTGTCCTCGAGGCCGGTGCCGACCAGCGGCGCCTCGGTGACGAGCAGCGGCACCGCCTGGCGCTGCATGTTCGAGCCCATCAGCGCGCGGTTGGCGTCGTCGTGCTCGAGGAACGGGATGAGCGCCGCCGCCGGCGAGACGAGCTGGATGGGCGAGACGTCCATGTACTCCACGCGCTGGTTCTCGATCGTCGGGTACTCGCCGCGCCAGCGCACGGTGAGCGTCGGGTCGAGCAGCTGGCCGCTCCTCTTGTCGAACGGCGTGTTGGCCGGCGCGATGTAGCAGCGGTCCTCGACGTCGGCCGCCAGGAACTCGGGCTTCTTGCGGTCCACCACGCCGCCGTGGACGCGGAAGTACGGGGTCTCGAGGAACCCGAACTCGTTCACCTTGGCGTAGGTCGAGAGCGAGGAGATGAGGCCGATGTTCGGGCCTTCCGGCGTCTCGATCGGGCACATGCGGCCGTAGTGCGTGTAGTGGACGTCGCGCACCTCGAAGCCGGCGCGGTCGCGCGTCAGGCCGCCGGGGCCGAGGGCCGAGAGCCGGCGCTTGTTCGTCAGCTCGGCCAGCGGGTTGGTCTGGTCCATGAACTGCGACAGCTGCGACGAGCCGAAGAAGCTCTGGATCACCGCCGAGATGGTGCGCGAGTTCACCAGGTCGGTCGGGGTGATCTGTTCCTGGTCCTGCAGCGACATGCGCTCGCGGATGATGCGGGCCATGCGCGCCAGGCCGATGTTGAACTGGTTGGCGAGCAGCTCGCCCACCGAGCGCACGCGGCGGTTGCCGAGGTGGTCGATGTCGTCCGTGATCGCCGGCTCGGCGCCGCGGTCGGTCACCAGCTCCCCGCCCACGCGCAGCAGGAGCAGGTACTTGATGATGACGATGAAGTCCTCGCGGCACAGCGTCGAGTGGCTCAGGTCGGGCAGGCCCAGCGCCAGGCGCTTGCGCACCTCCCGCTCCGGCAGCAGGTACTCGTGGGGCAGCTTCTGGTTCAGCTTGTAGCGGCCCACCCGCGCCAGGTCGTAGCGCTTGGGGTTGAAGAAGAGCTTGTTGAGGATCTCCCGCGCCGAGTCGGCCCGCGGCGGCTCGCCCGGCCGCAGCAGGTTGTAGATGCGGTTGAGCGCCTCCTCCTGCGAGTGGGTCGGGTCCTTGCGCAGGGTGTTGCGCACGACGTCGGCCTCGTCCTGCATCGGGATGATGAACACCTCGAGCGTCTCGAGCCCCGCCTTGCGCAGGATCTCGAGCTTCTCGGGCGTGATCTCGTCGTTGGCCTCGATGAGGATCTCGCCGGTGGACTCGTCCACGATGTCCTGGGCGCACACGCGGTTCAGGCCGGCGTCGCCCTTCTTGCCCCTCACCTCGATGGCCTCGCGCGGGTAGAACAGCTCGAGGATGTCGCGGTCGCTGACGAAGCCGAGGGCGCGCAGCAGCACGGTGACCGGCAGCTTGCGCTTGCGGTCGATGTGCACGTGCATGACGTCGTTGACGTCCAGGCTGAACTCCACCCACGAGCCGCGGTACGGGATGATGCGGGCGGTGAAGAGCAGCTTGCCGTTCGGGTGGGTGAGCTCGTCGAAGAAGACGCCCGGGGAGCGGTGGAGCTGCGAGACGATCACGCGCTCCGCGCCGTTGATGATGAACGTGCCGCTGTCGGTGATCAGCGGCAGCTCGCCCAGGTAGACCTCCTGTTCGATCACGTCCTTGTCGCGCTTGACGCCGTCGACCTCCTCGCGCGTCAGCAGGCGGAGCTTCGCCTTGAGCGGCGCCGAGAAGGTGAGGTCGCGCTCCACGCACTCGTCCATCGAGTACTTGGGCTCGCCGACGTCGTAGGACACGAACTCGAGGGAGTACAGCTCGCGCGGGTCCGAGATGGGGAACACCCCGGTGAACACCTCGTGCAGCCCCTCGTTGCGGCGCCGCGCGGGTTCCACCTCCATCTGGAGGAAGTCGCGGAAGCTCTTGAGCTGGACCTCGAGCAGATTGGGGATCTGCAGGTTCCACTCGCGATCGATCTTGGAGAAGCTCTTCCGTTCCTTACGACGTGCCGTCTTCAAGGCCTTCCCGCCTTTCTGCATGGGGAAGTGTTTCTCGACCGGCGCCGACAGCCCGGCACCGGGCCCGCGACGCCCCGCCGCCGGGCGGGGGAAGCGGGCCCGGACCGGTCCCGGGCGGGGCGCTGACGATCAACTTCGCGAGAGACAGGGCGGCGGCTACTTGATCTCGACCGTCGCGCCCTGCTCCTCGAGCTTCGCCTTGATCTCCTGGGCCTCGGCCTTCGCGATCTTCTCCTTCACCGCCTTCGGGGCGCCGTCCACCAGGTCCTTCGCCTCCTTGAGGCCCAGACCGGTGAGCTCGCGCACGACCTTGATGACCTGGATCTTCTTGTCGCCGACGGCGGCGAGGACCACGTCGAACTCCGTCTGCTCCTCCACGGCGGCCGCGGCGCCGGCGCCGGGCATGGCCGCCATCATCATCGGGGCGGCGGCGGTGACGCCGAACTTCTCCTCGTAGGCCTTCTTCAGCTCGGAGAGCTCCAGCACGGACATGTTGGCAATCAGGTCGAGCACCTGGTCGATGGCGGTGGACATGGCTTCGTTCTCCTTCTGCGGTGGCGTGGGTCTATGGAAAACTCGGGACGCGGGTCCGGGCACCTGCCCGAGGCAGGTCGCGCGGCGTGCCCGCGTATCGTTTGTCAGGAAGTCTTGCTCTTCTCCCGCTCGAGGACGTCCGCCATGATCGCCGGCAGACGCAGCGTGGCGTCGATCGCGGCGAGGAAGGTGGTCATCGGGGCGATGAGGGTGGCCAGCACCTGGGACAGCATCACCTCGTAACTGGGCAACGTGGCGAGGACGGCGACCGCCTTCGCGTCGTACAGCCGTCCGTCCACCACCGCGGCCTTGATGCGCGGCTTCTCCTTGTCCTTGGCGAACTCGCTCAACACCCGGGCCGGGCTCACCTCGCTGGCCGCGCTGAACACCAGGCCGGTCGTCCCCTTGAGGAACGGGTCCAGCTCGGTGATGCCGCGCTCGTGGAACGCGCGCTTGAGCAGCGTGTTCTTGACGACGCGGAACTGGATCTGCTGCTCGCGGCACTTCTTCCGCAGCAGCGAGAGCGACTCGACGTTCATGCCGCTGAAGTCGGCGAGGTACACGCCCCGCACGCCCTCGAGCCGCGCGCTCGTCTCCTGGAGGATCTGGATCTTCTGGGGAGTCGGCATCGGTCGGTCCTCCTAGTGTCCGAGCTCGGCGGTGACGGTCGCCGGGTCCAGAACGATGCCGGGTCCCATCGTGGCGCTGATGGTGAGCGACTTGATGTAGGCGCCCTTGGCCGCGGCCGGGCGGGCGCGCACGAGCTCGCGCAGGAACGTGCGCGTGTTCTCGAGCAGCTGATCCTCGCCGAACGAGGCCTTGCCCACCGGCGCGTGGACGTTCGCGCCCTTGTCCACGCGGAACTCGATCTTGCCCGCCTTGAGCTCCTGGACGGCCTTGGTGACGTCGAAGGTCACCGTGCCGCTCTTCGGGTTCGGCATCAGCCCGCGCGGTCCGAGCACGCGACCGAGCTTGCCGACCTCTCCCATCATGTCGGGCGTGGCGACGATGGCGTCCACGTCCAGCCAGCCCTGCTGGATCTTCTGGATGTAGTCCTCGGCGCCGACGTGATCGGCCCCGGCCGCCTCCGCCTCCTTCTGCTTGTCCCCCCTGGTGAGCACGAGCACCCGCAGACTCTTGCCGGTGCCGTGCGGCAGGACCACCGTGCCGCGGACCAGCTGGTCCGAGTGGCGCGGGTCCACCCCGAGGTGGGACGAGACCACGATCGTCTCGTCGAACTTCGCGTGCGCGGTCTGCTTGACGAGTCGCACGGCCTCGGCCAGGTCCTTGACCAGGCCCGCCTGCCGTGCGATGTCGGCCGCGGCGCGATAGCGCTTGCCGTGTCGCTTCATGGATCCTCCCGTGGTGCCGGCGTGGCGGTCGGTCCGCCACTCCCACGTGGTTGCGGTACGTCCTGCCGTCGCGGCCGGAGGCCTGCGCTCCGCCGCGGAGCCGGGCCCGTGGGCCCGGTCGGACGCCCGATGCCGCCGGGCGCCCCGCGGTCTAGCCGGTGAACTCCTCCTCGACCGCGTCCAGTTCGGCCTCGGTGGCGTAGCCTTCCTTCACCACCCAGTCGAGCGTCTCGTTCAGGTCCTTGATGGCGTGTTCGCCGTTCGCCACCCGCGCCCGCACGAGCTCGTAGATCTCACGCGGAGTCTTGCCCTTGAGGAGCTGCTCGGCCTCTTCCTTGGTCAGTGTCACCATCCGGTATCACCCCTTCTTCTTCAGTCCTCGACCTCGATGCCCATGCTGCGTGCGGTCCCCTGGACCATCCGCTCGGCGGCCTCGACGGTCGCGGAATTCAGGTCGGGTGCCTTCAGCTCGGCGATCTCGCGGACCTGGGCGCGAGAGACCTTGCCGACTTTGGTCCGGTTCGGGACACCGGAGCCCTTCGCCAGTCCGGCCGCGCGCTTGAGCAGGATCGCCGCGGGCGGCGTCTTGGTCACGAACGTGAACGACCGGTCGTTGTGGATCGTGATCACGACCGGGATCACGAGCCCTGTCTGGTGCTGCGTCCTGGCGTTGAACTGCTTGCAGAAGTCCATGATGTTGATGCCGTGCTGCCCGAGCGCCGGCCCGACCGGCGGCGCAGGCGTGGCGTTGCCCGCGTTGCACTGCAGCTTCACCACGGCCTGAATCGGCTTCGCCATGCTGTTCCTCCCGGGCCGCGTCGCGCGCCCGTCTGCTCCCTCACCGGCCGCGCGGGGCTAGACCGGCTGCACCTGCAGGAAGTCGAGCTCGACGGGCGTCTGCCGCCCGAAGATGCTCACCATCACCTTGATCTTGCCGCGCTCGTTGTTGACCTCGTCCACCACGCCGTTGAAGCCGCTGAAGGGGCCGTCGCCGACGCGCACGTGGTCGCCCACGCGGAACTGCACGCTGGGCGTCGGCTTGGACTTGACCTCCTCCATCTGCCCGCGGATGCGCCGGACCTCGTTCTCCTTGAGGGCCTCGGGCGTCTTCCCCGGGCCGACGAAACCCGTCACCCCGGGCACGTTCTGCACCAGGTGGCGGGTCTCGTCGCTGAGCTCCATCTCGATGATCACGTAGGACGGGAACGTCTTGCGCTTGGACGTCTTGCGCTTGCCGTCCTTCATCTCGACGTACTCCTCCTTGGCGACCAGGATGTCGCCGAACGCGGCCTCCAGCTCGGCCGAGTGGGCCGAGTGGATGGCCTTCAGGAGGTTCGTCTTCACCTTGTCCTCGTGGCCCGAGTAGGTGTGGACCACGTACCACTTCTTGCTCATTTGCCTTCTCGTTTCCCGGGCGCCGCCCGGCCCGCGCGATCGGCGGGCAGGGACGCCGCACCTGGTCAGCGGCCTAGCGGAACACCCAGCGCATCACGAACTGCAGGATGAAGTCCACGACCCCCACGAAGAAAGAGACCAGGAGCACCGCCACGATCACGACGACGGTCGAGGCGCGCAATTCGGCCCGGGTCGGCCAGCTCACCTTGCCGGACTCCACCCGTACTTCCTTCAGGAACTCCCGGACCTGCGTGGTCCATGCCATCGAAGCGCCCCTTCCCGGACGGCCGCCGCCCTCGCGCGCGCCGCCCGCTCATCGTGTCCGAGCCGCCCGCGCGGGGCCGGCCCGGATGGCAGGCCTGGAGGGATTCGAACCCCCGACACCCGGTTTTGGAGACCGGTGCTCTAGCCAGCTGAGCTACAGGCCTACCGTGTCCCCGCCTAACGCGTCTCCTTGTGCGCCGTGTGCTTCTTGCACGCCGGGCAGTACTTCTTGAACTCGACCCGGTCCGGATGGAGGCGCTTGTTCTTCTTCGTGATGTAGTTGCGTCGCTTGCAGTCGCTGCAGGCGAGGATGACCTGGTCTCTCATGTCGTGTCCCGTCTCCGCGGCCGGGCGCGCGGCCCCTTACTGGATGATCTCGGTGACGACGCCGGCGCCCACGGTGCGACCGCCCTCGCGGATCGCGAACCGCAGCTCCTTCTCCATCGCGATCGGCGTGATCAGCTCCACCGTCATCCCATCCACGTTGTCGCCCGGCATCACCATCTCCCGCCCCTCCGGCAGCGCCGCCACTCCCGTCACGTCCGTCGTCCGGAAGTAGAACTGCGGCCGGTATCCGTTGAAGAACGGCGTGTGCCGTCCCCCTTCTTCCTTCGTCAGCACGTACACCTGCGCCTTGAACTTGGTGTGCGGCGTCACCGACTTCGGCGCCACCACGCACATCCCACGCTCCAGGTCCTCCTTCTCCACCCCCCGCAGCAGCAGGCCGATGTTGTCCCCCGCGATCGCCTCGTCCATCGACTTCTTGAACATCTCGACCCCGGTCACCACCGTCTCCCGCGTCTCCCGCAGCCCCACGATCTCCACCTTGTCCCCGAC
>CAZSQE010000076.1:0-7980 GCA_964608905.1 uncultured bacterium
ACCTTGGAGGAGAGCCGTGGACCCCCGCCACCCCCACCTCCCGGGTGGAGATCGGCGGGTGTCCGGGGGCCGCTCAGCTCGCCGCGGCGAGGTCCTCGTCCGGTCCGTGGAGGGTGCGCAGCCGGTCGGCGACCTTCCCCACCCGGAGGGCGCTGACGGTCTCCACCGAATACGGCTCGTCCCAGACCAGGTTCCCGCGGAGCCAGACCCTCAGCTCGGGGTGGGCCTCCAGGAGGGCGAGCCCGGTCCGGCCCTTGATCTGGCGGACGGCGCTCGCCACGCTCTGGGTCGGACGCAGGCCGAGCAGCAGGTGGACGTGGTCCGAGGTGGCGGCGAACTCGACCAGCGAGAAGCCGAGCTCGTCGCAGGTCTGCTGGACCAGGTCGCGCAGGGCAAGTACGTGGCGGGCGCGGAGCACGTGGCGGCGCCCCCGCACGCTCCAGTTGATGGCGTAATGGAGCTGGCTCCGGTAGACGGGCTCCCACCGGCCGCGCAGCGCCTCGTGGATCTCAGGGGGGAGGCTGTGGCTCATCTTGCTACCTCCTCTCTTACTGAACATCCGTGCACTACGGCCACGGTATTATGGATGCCTCAGGCCCTGCGGGGATTCGTACCTTCGTGTCCGGGGGGACCGCCGGCGTGCCGGGGAACCCGGCCCTATCCGCCCACTGTCCTCAGCACGCCGGTCACGACGCCCAGGATGCGGAACTCGGTCTCGGACGTCACCCGGATCGGCTCGTACTTCGGGTTCGCGGGCACCAACTCGATGCGGTCGCCGCGCGGCCGGTAGTACTTCACGGTCGCCTCGTCGCCGAGGAGCGCGACCACCATGTCGCCCGGCCGCGCCTGGTCGCGCTGCCGGACGATGACCACGTCGCCCTCGAGCACGCCCGCGTCGATCATGCTGTCGCCGCGCACGCGCAGGGCGAACGAGCCGCTCGTGTCGCCGAAGACCCCGCCCACGTCGAGCGTGTCCTCGATGCACTCCTCGGCGAGGATCGGCGTGCCTGCGGCGACGCGCCCCAGCAGCGGCACGCCGGTCCGCGGCGCCGCGGAGAGCAGGCTGTTCCCGCGCGAGACCTTGCCCCGGCGCTTCAGGTAGCCGGCCCGCTCGAGCATGGTGAGGTAGTAGCGGACGCCGTTGGTGGACGAGATGCCGGCCGCCTTGCCGATCTCGCGGATCGTGGGGGGAAGGCCGTGCTCCTGCTGGAAGCTCCGGATGTAGGAGAGGATCTCTCGCGCCCGGTCGTTCAACATGGCTCGCGCCTCCTCGGGGTCCAGTCCGCTGCCGGCATCACGTCCCGGACCTTAGTGCACAGGCGTGCAGCATGTCAAGGGGGTGGCTTTCCCGCCAAATCCCGGCTCTTTCGGCGGCCACCGGCCGCGACCACGCCGGTGACGACCGGGCCCGGCGGGCGACACCGGTCGCATCGCGGTGACAGGGAGCAGCTTCCGCGTCCATCGGCGGACGCGGACCACCACGCCGTGGACACCGCAGGCGCCGCGGACCGCCGCGCCGTGTGCGGGCCTGGTCGCGCCGAACACGGCGGAGCAGTCACTTGCGCCCCCGCGGGCCGCCGCGGCGTGCGTTGGTCCGAGCATTGCGATGGGGCGTGGTCGAGGTCGCGAGACCTCGGAACGACAGACAGGGAGCGGTGGCCGGGCCCGTGGAGGTTGGCCGTTATCGGGGGCCGGTCGGCTGAAGCGACCCGCCCCGCCACCTTGTCGGTCGGGCGATGCGAACGGGCCTGGGGCCGGGGAACCGCGCCTCGGGCCCGCTAGCTTGGCGGACGGCGGAGCCGCGCCGTCGCGCGGGCCGTGCGGCGCTCCCGCCGGGTCGGCGCCACGCGCGACGTCCCACCCGCGTCCGCGTCTTCGGGCCTGCCGGCCCGGCCATCGCCGCCACGCAGCCCCGCCGCGCTCGTCGCCCCGCGCGATTGCCGCGCCGCGCGCGCCGATACGTTGCGCCGCATGTCTGCGCGCCGGCCGGCACTCATGGTGCCCGCGATGCTGCTCAACGTCCTCATCGCCGCGGGCACCTTCCTCATCGCCAAGGCCACGCTGCGCGAGTTCCCGCCGCTGGTGCTGGGGCTCGTGCGCTTCGTGCTCGCCAGCCTCCTGCTCTGGCCACTGGCGCGGCTGCTGCGCCCCGGCAAGCGCATCGCGCCCGGGGACCGCGGGCGCATCCTTCTGCTCGGGCTGCTCGCCATCCCGCTCAACCAGGGGCTGTTCCTCTACGGCATGCGCTGGGCCAGCGCCACGCACGCCGCGCTCCTCTACGCGCTCACGCCCACGTTCATCATCCTCATCGCTGCCGTCCGCGGCACCCGCCCCTCGCCGCGCCAGGTCGTGGGCGTGGCGCTGGCGTTCGCCGGCGTCTTCCTGCTGCTCGCGCAACGCGGGCTGCACTTCGAGGCCGCCTCGCTGCGCGGCGACCTGCTCGTCCTCGCCGCCGTCGTCGCCTGGTCGCTCTACCTCTACCTGGGGCGCGGGCCCACCTGCCGCTACGGGCCGCTGCTCGTGACCAGCGAGTCGCTGGTCGCGGGCACGCTCATCTTCCTACCCGTCGGGCTCGCGGCCCTGTGGGGGTTCGACCTCCGCACCGTCTCCCTCGCGGGCTGGTCGGGCGTGTTCTACCTCGCCTGGCTCACCTCGGGACTCAACTACCTCATCTTCTTCTGGGGCATCGAGCACCTCGGGCCCGCGTCGGTGGCGGTGTGGTCGAACCTGCAGCCGCCCGCCACCGCGGCCATGGCCTGGGCGCTGTTCCACGAGGCGCTGCCGGCCGGCTTCCTGCTCTCGGCCGCGCTCGTCCTGGCCGGCGTGTGGATCGCGCAGCGCGCCGAGCCGGCACGCGAACGGCCCGAGCCGCCACCCGCCGGGGGGCCCTGCGGCGGCTAGTCGACGCGGCGACGCCTCGGCTACCCTGCCGTCATCACCATGACCGACGCGACCGTCACACCCGAGCCCGACGTCCCGCGGCGCGCCGGCCCGCCGAGCGACCTGGGCCGCGCGCTCGCCGAGCTGCCGCTCGTGCTGGCGGGCGTCTTCAGCGCGCCGGGGCCGGCGCTGGGCGCCGGCGGCTGGCTCCTGGTCGCTCTCGCCGGGCTCGTCGTGCACGTCGCGGCGGGGCCGCTCTCGCGCCTACGCGTTCCGCACCTCGGCGCCGGCGTGGGGCTGGGCCTCGCCCCGCTGGCCGGCTACGCCACCGCGCACCCCGACCTCGCGCAGCCGTGGGGCGCGCTCTGGCTGGCCGCGTTCGCGCTCGCCTGGGGCGCGGGGGCCGATCTCGTTCGCGCCGCGCTCGAGCGGGCGCGGGACCGGGTCCCGGCCGAGCGCGCGCCGGACGCGCCGCCGGTGCGCGACCGCGGGCTCGAAGTCTCCGGCTGGCTCTACCGCGGTGCCGAGGTGTGCCTCATCCCGGCGATCGCGCGGGTCATGGAGTCGGTGGGCCAGCCGCTGTCCACGTTGCCGGCGGCGGCGGTGTTCGCGATGTGGATGGGCGTGGTCGGTCTGCTCCACCTCGAGCTGAGACGGGCGGAGGAGTCGCGCCCCGCGTTCCGCGGCGCACCGCTCGTGGTAAGCGCGATGGTCCTCGCGCTGGTGCTGGTGGTGCGGGCGACGAGCCGCGGCGGGCTCTGACGACGCCCCGAACGCCGGCGCCCCGCCGGTCACTCCCGGCGGGGCGTCGCGACTTCTTCGGTCCGGCTCAGCCCTTGAGCGCGGTCTGCACCTCGTCGAGCATCTTCTTGGCGTCGCCGAAGAGCATCCGGTTGTTGTCCTTGTAGAAGAGCGGGTTGTCCACGCCGGCGTAGCCGGAGGCCATGCTGCGCTTCATGACGATCGAGGTCTTCGCCTTCCACACCTGCAGCACCGGCATGCCGGCGATCGGGCTGGTGGGGTCGTCCTCGGCGCCGGGGTTCACGATGTCGTTCGCCCCGATCACCATCGCCACGTCGGTGTCCGGGAAGTCGGCGTTCAGCTCGTCCATCTCGAGCACGATGTCGTAGGGCACCTTGGCCTCGGCCAGCAGCACGTTCATGTGGCCGGGCATGCGGCCGGCGACCGGGTGGATGCCGAAGCGGACGTTGACGCCCTTCTCGCGCAGGAACTTCGTGATCTCGTAGACCGTGTGCTGGGCCTGCGCCACCGCCATGCCGTAGCCCGGCACGATGATGACGTTCCTGGCCTCCTTCAGCAGCTCGGCGGTATCGGCCGCGGTGATCGGGCTGACCTCGCCCGCCGGCTGGACGCCGCCCTTGGCCGGCGCGGCGCCGCTGTCGGTGCCGAAGCCGCCGGAGATCACCGCCAGGAACTTGCGGTTCATGGCGCGGCACATGATGTAGGAGAGGATGGCGCCGCTCGAGCCGACCAGCGCACCGGTGACGATGAGCAGGTCGTTGTTCAGCATGAAGCCGGTCGCCGCCGCCGCCCAGCCGGAGTAGCTGTTCAGCATCGAGACCACGACCGGCATGTCGGCGCCGCCGATCGCCATCACCATGTGGATGCCGAACAGCAGCGCGACCGCGGTCATGACGTACAGCGCGATCATGCCCTGGTTCGTGCCCTCGGCCGCGGTCAGGAAGCTGTAGCCGAACCCGATCACCACCAGCAGGCCGGCGAGGTTCATGAAGTGCCGGCCCGGCAGGATGACCGGTTTGCCGCTGATCCTGCCGGCGAGCTTGCCGAAGGCGATGACCGAACCCGAGAAGGTCACGGCACCGATGAGGATGCCGAGGTAGAGCTCGACCTCGTGGATGGTCTTCTCCGCGCCCGTGAAGTGCGCGGTGGCCGCGGGGTCGATGTAGTTGGCGAAGCCCACCAGCACGGCGGCCATGCCCACCAGGCTGTGCATGATGGCCACCAACTCGGGCATCTGCGTCATCTTGACGGTGCGCGCGGCCCACAGGCCGATGGCGCCGCCGAGCGCCATCGCCGCGACGATCCAGGCGTAGCCGGCCGAGGTGACGTGCGGACCGAAGACGGTGGCCAGCACGGCGATGGTCATGCCGATGATGCCATACAGGTTGCCGCGGCGGGACGTCTCGGGGTGGGAGAGCCCGCCGAGGCTGAGGATGAAGAGGATGGTGGCGCCGATGTAGGCGACGGTCGCGAGACTCTGGGTCATGAGCATGGGCGGCCTCCCCCTACTTCCGGAACATTTCGAGCATGCGACGCGTCACCGCGAAACCGCCGAACATGTTGATGGACACCATCACGATGCTCGCCACCGCCAGGCCGATGATCCAGCCCGTGGGGCGCGCCAGGGTCTCCGTACCCGCCAGCAGCGGCGGCGCGACCTGCACCAGCGCGCCGATGGCGATGATGCTGGAGATGGCGTTGGTCACGCTCATCAGCGGCGTGTGCAGGGCCGGGGTGACGTTCCACACCACCATGTAGCCGACGAAGCAGGCCAGCACGAACACGGTGAAGTGGGCGAGGAAGCTCGCGGGGGCGCCGAGGCCGACGAGGGTGAAGAGCAGGCCGGCCACCAGGAACATCACCAGGGTGCGCAGCGGCGAGGGCGGCGCGCCCGGCGCGCCGTGACCGTGGGCGCTCTTCTTCTCGGCCGCGGGGGCCGCGGGCTTGGGCGGCGGCGGCGCCGGCAGGTTGAGCGGCGGGGGCGGCCAGGTGATGGCGCCGTCCTTGATGACCGTCAGGCCGCGGATGGCGTCGTCGTCCATGTTGACGTTGAGGACGCCGTCCTTGGTCTTGCACAGCTCCTCGGTGACGCGGAACAGGTTGGTGGCGTAGAGCGTGCTCGACTGCCGGGCGAGCCGGCTCGGCAGGTCGGTGTAGCCGAGGATGGTCACGCCGTGCTTCACCACCGCCTGCCCGGGCTCGGTCAACTCGCAGTTACCGCCCTGCTCGGCGGCCATGTCGACGATGACGCTGCCCGGCTTCATGGACTTCACCATCTCGGCGGTGATCAGCCGCGGCGCGGGCTTCCCGGGGATGAGCGCGGTGGTGATGATGATGTCCACGTCCTTCGCCTGCTGGGCGTACATCTCGCGCTGGGCCTTCTGGAAGCCCTCGCTCATCACCCTGGCGTAGCCGCCGCCGCCGGAGCCCTCCTCCTCGTAGTCCACCTTGACGAACTCGCCGCCCATGGACTTGACCTGGTCGGCGACCTCGGCGCGCGTGTCGTTGGCGCGCACGATGGCGCCCAGGCCGACGGCGGTGCCGATGGCCGCGAGGCCCGCGACGCCGGCGCCGGCGATGAAGACCTTGGCCGGCGGCACCTTGCCCGCGGCGGTGATCTGGCCGCTGAAGAAGCGGCCGAAGGCGTTGGCGGCCTCGATGACGGCGCGGTAGCCGCTGATGCCGGCCATCGAGGTCAGGGCGTCCATCTTCTGCGCGCGGCTCAGCTGGCGCGGCAGCGAGTCGATGGCCAGCACCGTGACCTTCTTCGCCGCCAACTGCTTCATCAGCTCGGGGTTCTGCGCCGGCCAGATGAAGGAGATCAGGGTCTGGCCCTCGTGCATCAGGCCGACCTCGTCGGCCGACGGCTGCCGCACCTTGAAGACGACGTCCGCCTTGCCCCACAGCGCCTTCGCGTCGGGCACGACCTCGGCGCCGGCGGCGCGGTAGGCGTCGTCGCCGCAGTTGGCCGCCTCACCCGCGCCGCTCTGCACCGCCACCGAGAAGCCGAGCTTGATCAGCTTCTCGACGACCTCGGGAACGGTGGCGACGCGCTTCTCAGCGGCCGCCGTCTCCGTCGGGATTCCGATCACACATGCCATGCAGGTCTCCCCATGCTGAAGGACGTCGGACAGGTCCAAGGTCGTTCCGCGTTTCGTTCCATCGCGTTAGCCGGGTGCGTCCTTCCCGCACCCGGGCACGCGACTCAAACCCGCGCATGGTGTACCGGCGCCGCCGGTCCAGTCAACCGGGGCGGGGTGGCGACGCCCCGCGCGTCTTCCGGGCGCCGCCGCCGCCGATTGTTGTTGCCTGCCCGGATTCCCCGGCGGGACAATGGCCCCGTCCGTCTCGCGCCTCTCCGGTCTCCTCGCGTGCGCGGCGGAGTCGTGAGCGGACGTCCGGCCGGGCGCGCGGACCCGGGGCCCAACCGGTGCGGCGGGCCGCCCTCCCCGTGTGCCCGCCGACGCGTTGGCACCCGCGCACGCGTGAGGGTGGCCGCCATGCGTGGTTCCAGCATCCTCCTCCTGTCCGGCAGCTTCGCGCTCGCGCTCCTCTTGCAGTCCCCCGCGCCCGCTCACGCCTCCTGGCCGCACGACCCCAGCGTGAACGTGCCGCTCTGCACCGCGGCGAGCGTTCAGGAACACCCGAGGATCGTGGCGGACGGCGCGGGTGGCGTGATCGCCACCTGGTATGACCAGCGGAACGCCTTCGGCTTCGACATCTACGCGCAGCGGGTGAGCGCGGCGGGCGTGCCCCTGTGGACGGCAGACGGCGTGGCGCTCTGCACCGCGGCGAGCGTCCAGGAACACCCGAGGATCGTGGCGGACGGCGCGGGCGGGGCGATCGTCGCTTGGACCGACTACCGCGGCGGCAACTCCGTCATCTACGCGCAGCGGGTGAGCGCGACGGGCGTGCCGCTGTGGACGCCGGACGGTGTGCCGCTCTGTTCCGGGCCGGACTACCGGGAGAGCCCGGTGATCGTCGCCGACGGTGCGGGCGGGGCGATCGTCGCCTGGCACGACTACCGCGACTTCATCTCCTTCGACATCTCCGCGCAGCGGGTGAGCGCGGCAGGCGTGCCGCAGTGGACGGCAAACGGCGTGGCGCTCTGCACCGCGGCGGGAGACCAGAACTACCCGTCGATGGTGGCCGATGGGGCGGGCGGGGCGATCGTCGCCTGGATGGATGGGCGCGGTGGCAGCGGCTACGACATCTACGCGCAGCGGGTGGACGCGGCGGGCGTGCCACTGTGGACGGCGGACGGTGTGGCGCTCTGCACCGCGACCTACAACCAGGTGTTCCCGGTGGTCGCGACCACCGGGAACACCTGGTTGTAGG
>CAZSQE010000077.1:0-7977 GCA_964608905.1 uncultured bacterium
CCTCAAGGCGGTGCTCAAGGAGGTCACGGCGGCCGGGGCGCAGGTCATCCTGTTCATCGACGAGCTGCACACGCTGGTCGGGGCGGGCGGCGCCGAGGGCGCGGTGGACGCCTCGAACCTGCTCAAGCCGGCGCTGGCGCGCGGCGAGCTGCACTGCGTCGGCGCCACCACCCTCGACGAGTACCGCGAGCACGTGGAGAAGGACGCGGCGCTCGAGCGGCGCTTCCAGCCGGTGCTGGTCGGCGAGCCCGACACCGAGGACACCATCGCCATCCTGCGCGGCCTCAAGGAGCGCTACGAGCTGCACCACGGCCTGCGCATCCGCGACTCGGCGCTGGTGGCGGCGGCGATGCTGTCGTCGCGCTACATCGCCGACCGCAAGCTGCCCGACAAGGCCATCGACCTGGTGGACGAGGCGGCGTCCCGCCTGCGCATGGAGATCGACTCCATGCCGGTCGAGCTGGATGAGCTGACCCGGCGCGAGCGCCAGCTCGAGATCGAGCGCCAGGCGCTGGCCAAGGAGACCGACGCCGCCACCCGCGCGCGGCTGCGCCTGCTCGAGGAGGAGCTGGCGCGCGTGCGCGCCGGGAAGGCGGGGCTCGAGGCGCACTGGGCGAAGGAGAAGGAGTCGGTCGGGCGCATCCGCGAGCTGCAGGCGGAGCGCGAGAGGCTCAAGACCGAGGAGCCGCGGGCCGAGCGCGCCGGCGACCTCGGCCGGGTGGCCGAGATCCGCCACGGCCTGCTGCCGGCGCTCGAGCGGGAGCTGCAGCAGGTGAACGCGCACCTGGCGGAGGTCCAGGCCGACCGCCGCATGCTCAAGGAGGAGGTGGACGAGGAGGACATCGCCGAGGTGGTGGCCAAGTGGACCGGCATCCCGGTGGCGCGCCTGCTCGAGGGCGAGGTCGAGAAGCTGGTGCGGATGGAGGACCGCCTGCACGAGCGGCTGGTGGGCCAGGACGAGGCGGTGCGGCTGGTGAGCGAGGCGGTGCGCCGCGCCCGCGCCGGCCTGCAGGACCCGCGTCGCCCGCTGGGCTCGTTCCTCTTCCTCGGGCCCACCGGCGTGGGCAAGACCGAGCTGGCCCGCGCCCTGGCGGAGTTCCTGTTCGACGACGAGCACGCCATGGTGCGCGTGGACATGTCCGAGTACCAGGAGAAGCACACCGTCGCGCGGCTCATCGGCGCGCCGCCGGGCTACGTCGGCTACGAGGAGGGCGGCCGGCTCACCGAGGCGGTGCGGCGGCGGCCCTACGCCGTGCTCCTGCTCGACGAGCTGGAGAAGGCGCACCCCGAGGTGCTCAACGTGCTGCTCCAGCTGCTCGACGACGGGCGGCTCACCGACGGGCACGGCCGCACCGTGGACTTCCGCAACGCGCTGGTCGTCATGACCTCGAACCTCGGCTCGGCGGACATCCTCGAGCTGACCGGGGCGCGCGACGAGCGGGAGGAGAGGGAGCAGCGGGCCGAGATGGAGCGGCGCGTGGACCGCGCGCTGCGCGCGCACTTCCGGCCGGAGTTCCTGAACCGGCTCGACGAGATCGTCGTCTTCCACGCCCTGACGCGCGCGCAGCTGCGCCGCATCGTGGACCTGCAGGCCGAGGGCCTGCGCGCGCTGCTGGCCGGGCGCGGCGTCGGCCTGGCGCTCACCGACGCGGCGTGCGACGCGCTGGTCGAGGAGGGTTTCGACCCGCAGTTCGGCGCGCGGCCGCTCAAACGGACGCTGCAGCGCCGCGTCCAGAACCCGCTGGCCATGCAGCTGCTCCGGGGCGAGGTGCGGACCGGCCAGGAAGTGGTCGTGGACCACCGCGGCGGCGCGTTCACGTTCGAGGCGCGGGAGCCGCAGCCGCCGGGGAGTTGAGGTCCGTCGTGCCCGCCGGCCCCGCCCCGGCTTGGCGGCGGTGGCGGGGCTTCCTATAATGCGGCTCCGGGCACGCCGGGCGCCGCAAACGGGCGGTGGCGTGCGTTTCGAGCGGCGCCGGGCGCAGGACGCCCGGCGGGATCGGACACGAAGCAACCGGGGACGTGGAAGCCCGTGTGCGGCAGGCGGCCGCCGGGAGGCCTGGGGACGGAGCCCCCGGCATGGCAATTGCTCGTAAGTCGCTGGCCTGGAACGCCTCGCGGCGGACAGCCGCGGGTCGCACCCGGCCGGGAACCCATGGAGACCCCACCGTGAGCATCCGCCGCGTCCTCGCCGCAGCCCTGGCCCTGTCCCTCACCGCGGCATCGGGCACCGCGGCCGCGGCCGTCTTCTACGTCGCGCCCGGCGGCAGCGACGGCGGCGCCGGCACGCTCGCCTCGCCCTGGAGCCTGTCGCGCGCCAACACCTCGCTGCTCGCCGGCGACGTCGCCATCCTCGCCCCCGGGAACTACGGCACGGCCCGCATCGCCCCCGCCAACAGCGGCAGCTCGTACAGCCGCTTCATCGCCTACGTCGGCAGCCTCGCCGACCCGGCGAGCACCACCGTCGGCGGCATCTCCTTCGGCACGCGGTCCTACGTCAGCGTCAAGGGCGTGCGCTTCGCCGGCGACGTCGTCTTCACCGCGCCCCGCGACTCCCTCGCCTGGTGCGTCTCCAGCGCCGGCGACCTGAACGCCGTCCTCGGCGGCGACGACTGCGTCGCCGCGCACTGCACCTTCAACGGCCAGACGATGGGCCTTGCCGGCGGGACGAACGGGGCCAGCCCGTCGTTCCTCTACCGCGACTCGCTCATCGACTGCCGGTTCAACCTGGTCCACGACGAGGGCGGCATGGCCGCCCTGGCCATCAGCACGACCTACCAGTTGTACGTGTCGCGCTGCCGCTTCTTCATCACCGTCACCCCGACGGGCAACAACGGGATGGTGAAGATGTACGGGCCGCGGCGCTCGAAGTTCGTGGACTGCCTCTTCGACCTGACCAGCAACCGCCCGCTGGCCGGCAGCGACGAGTGCAACTGGACGTACTTCCGCGACTACTTCATGTTCAACCACTTCCTGCGGGACACCTTCCTCGTCCACGGCAGCCAGGTCACCGACCTGCTGCTCACCGCGTCGGGCTCGTACCCGGGGACGACGCGCGGCAACAAGTACGAGGCCTGCGTGTTCCGGCAGTCCGCCCCGGCCACCTGGGCGGCTCTGCGCTTCCAGGACGGCGCCCGCGCCGACACGCTGGTCGGCTGCACCGTCGTGGCCGGGAGCATGCCGGCGCTCGAGTTCTACGGGCTCGGCGACAGCTGCCTGTTCCGCAACAACACCCTGGTCACGCTCGGCGGGCAGCGCGTGATCCGCAGCGACTGGGGGAGCGGCCACACCTGGGTCGGCCGCGCCGGCTTCAGCGACAACATCTTCTACGCCGCGCCCAGCGCCGGGGACGTGACGTTCAGCCTCGGCAACGAGATCAGCGAGCGCCACTGGACGGGCGGCTACAACCTGTACTACTGCCGGAACGCGGCCGCGACGTCGGTCCAGGTCTGGAACGTGGGCCTGATGGGCCCGGGCGCCGCGGGCGGGCTGTGCACGAGCTACGGCACAGACTGCACCAGCCGCTACGGCGATCCCCTGTTCGTCGGCGGCGCCGGCGCGCTCGCCTTCGACGTGGGCCTGCGGTCCGGCTCGCCCGCCATCGGCGCCGGCACGGGCGGGGGGGACATCGGCGCGCGCCCTTTCGCCGTCGTCGCTGACCTCACGCCGCCGGCGGCCGTCACGGACCTGGCGGGCGCGCTGGTCGGCGACGACTCGGTGGTCCTGACCTGGACCGCGCCGGGCGACGACGGTGGCAGCGGCCAGGCGGCGGCCTACAGCCTGCGCGTGTCCACCGCGGTCATCACGGCGGAGAACTTCGACGGCGCCGCCGCGGTCGCCGGCGTGCCGGCGCCGCAGGCGGCCGGCGCCGCCGAGCGGTTCACCGTCGGCGGCCTCGCCTCCGGCACGACGTACTTCTTCGCCGTGAAGGCGCTCGACGAGGCGGCGAACCCGTCGCCGTTCGGCAACGTGCTGAGCGCGACGACGGCGGTGGCGGACACCGTCCCGCCGGCCCGCATCGGCGACCTCCGCGCCGACTGATCCGCTCCGCGGAGCGCAGGGCCGCCCGGCGCGCACGCGCGCCGGGCGCCCGTGTTCCCGGTCCCGGCCGCTACCGGGCAGTGCCGCCGGGCCGGGCCCGGTGCAGCCGGCGGACCACCGGTCCGACGGCGAGCACGACGAGCAGCGGGCGGACCGGCTCCATGTAGCGCGAGTTGGTGTAGAAGAAGGAGGCCGCCAGCACGTAGGTCACCACCCCCACGAGCAGGATGGCGCGGACCGCCGGCCAGCCCCCGCGCTCGCGGAAGCCGGCGAGCCCCTCGGGCACGGCCAGCACGTAGAGGGCGAGCAGCGTGACGAGGAAGGCCAGGCGCAGCCCCGGCCGGTCCTCGGCCGAGAGCGGCACGAAGCACAGCCGGTAGAGGCGCTTCGCCGCGATGGACAGGCTGGTGAGCGGTTCGTGCCGCCACGCCTCGAGGCCGGCGCGCAGCATCGCCCGGTCGATCTCGACCGGGTCGGGCGCGCGCCCGAGGCGGACCGCCTCGCCGGCGACCACGCGGTCCACGAGGGGGAGGAAGACCTCCGGCCGCCAGCGCCCCTCGGTCTCGAGGGCGGCCCCGGTCAGGAACATCTCCCCGCCGCCGGTCGAGACGGGGATGAAGCGGCCGAAGACGAGGGCGTTGCGCGCCGTCCACGGGGCGAGGGCCAGCGCCAGCCCGGCGACGACGAGGACCAGGCCGGGGGCGCGCCGCCGCACCGGGCGGGCATCGCGCAGGAACCAGCCCAGCAGGAGCCCCGCGAGCAGGGCCAGGCCGGTCGGCCGCACCAGGACGGCCAGGCCGGCCAGCACGCCGGCCAGCAGCGCCGCCCCCGCCGTGGGCCGCACCGCGAGCCGCGCGCAGGCGCCGGCGAGCACGGCCACGCCCAGCGTGAACAGCGGCTCGGTCTGCATGAACCGGCTCTCGCGGAAGAACGGCGGCCACAGCGCGACCGCGAGGAAGGTGAGGACCGCGGCGGCCCGGGAACGGTGGAGCCGGCCGGCGAGCCAGGCGAAGGCCAGCGCGGCGCCCGCGTCGAAGAGGCCCTGGAAGAGCACCACCGCCCGGCGCGACTCGCCGAGGACGGCCTGGATGCCCGCCAGCGCGAGGGGCCAGCCCGGCGGCCGCCGCACCCAGGCCTCGCCGTCGAGCGCGTAGCCGTGGCCACCGGCCAGGCCGCGCGCCAGCTCGACGTAGGCCGGCTCGTCGCCGGTGAGCGGCCCGTCCGCCGGGGTCACGGCGACGAGCGCGGCCAGCCGCAGGACGAGCAGCGCGGCCGCCCCGATCCACAGGGCGCGCGACGCAAGCGGGCCCGCCGCGCGGTCGTCCGGCGGACGACCCTCCCGGCCGACAAGTCCCATCGTCACCCTCCGAGGTGCCCGCGGACAGGGTCGTGGCGAGGGACGTCCGCCCGGCCCGGATGCCGCGAGGAACCTAGCCGGGACCCTTCACGAACCGCAAGCCGGGGGTGCGGGCCCGGGCCGGGTCGCGGCGGCACGACGGGCGGAGCCGGGGCGCGTCCGCGGCGTCAGGCGCGGTGGTGCTGCGGGGTGTAGAACACCACCTTGTTCTTGGGCGGACGCTTGGCGCGCAGCAGCGCCTGGTTCGCGGCGCGCCACAACTCCTCGGCGTCGGCCGCGTGGTCGGGGAAGAGCGCCACGCCCACGCTCATCGTCACGCTCACGCGGTAGCGCTGGCCGTCGAGGCCCTCGAGCTCGACGCCGAGGCGCTCGACCACGGAGCGGAGGCGCTCGGAGACCGCCACCACGTCGTGCGCGTGCACCGGCGGGGTGAGCAGGACGGCGAACTCCTCGCCGCCCCAGCGGGCCACCGTGTCGAAGGGCCGCACCCCGCCGCGCAGGGCCAGCGCCACCTCGACCAGCACGCGGTCGCCGGCGCCATAGCCGTAGGCGGTGTTGAACGACTTGAAGTCGTCGATGTCGGCGATGCACAGGGCCATCGAGCTGTGCTCGCGGCCGGCGCGGGCCATCTCGTTGCGCAACTGCAGCTCGAAGTAGGAGCGGTTGTAGACGGTGGTGAGCGGGTCGATGAAGACGAGCTTCTCGATGCGCGCCGCGCGCTCGAGCACGCCGGCGCACGAGTCGGCCAGCAGCGCCACCATCGCCAGCGCGTCGGCGACGAAGTGCGCGGGCTCGCGTGCCAGCACCTCGAGCCAGCCGAGCGGGCGGCCGTCGCTGGCGGTGACGGCGGCCACCACCGCCGAGCGGATGCCGCGGCGGCGGCCCTCGACCGCCAGCGACGGGCAGCGCTCGGTGTCGGGGCAGTAGACGAGCGCGCCGTCCGCGCGCTGCGCGCGGGCCGCGAGCACGGACGAGAGCGGCTCGGGGCCGGGCGCCTCCTCGTCGACGGTGACGAAGCGGACCTCGCTGGCGCCGAGCAGCTCGCGGCCGGCCTGGTCGAGTTGCTCGAGCAGGGCGCGCCGCGCCTGGCCGGTGCGCGGGTCGGCGGCCAGCATGGCCTCGTCGAGGCGCAGCAGGCGGCGGACCTGCTCGAGTCCGGCCTGGGCCTGCGTGCCGAGGCCGGGGCGCGGCACCTCGACCAGGCCCTCCTGCTCGCGCGCGCCGGGCAGCTCGATGGCGATCTGGTCGAGCGAGTCGCGCAGCTGCCAGCGCACCACGCGCCGGCCGTCGGCCTCGGGGGGCAGCCGGCGCGCGGCGCCGCTCAGCTCGAGGCGGGAGAGCAGGTACTGCGCGGCCTCCTCGAGGCGGGCCGAGAGACCGCTCTCGAGGGCGCGCTGGACGCGCTGGCGGTCGGAGGCCGGCATCTCCTGCAGCGGCAGCAGCCGCTCCACGAGCTGCCGGAAATCGATCGCCTTCTGGAGCATGGGGCGTCCCTGCCTTCGGTCCGACTCCATCGGGGTGCCTCCGGACCCATGACGAGGTGCGCGCGCGGGCTGACTGGGTCCGCACGATCCCGATGCGGACCCCATAATGGTAGCACAGCGCACCGGGCCGAGGACCCGCGCGCGCGGCCGCGCACGCGGCCGTCCGTCCGGGCCTTTCGGGGGCGGCGTGGGCCATCCCGCCCAGCGGGGACGGCGCAGCGACGGCTTGACACCCCGCGAGCGCGGCCGATACGGTGCCATTCCCGGCGTCCGCCGGGAACGGCACCGGGGCACGCTCCGCCATGAGGCTCTCCGAACTCCTCAACACGAACGCCGTCTCGCTGCGGCTCAGGGGCCGCACCAAGCGGGAGGTGCTGGTCGAGTTGGTCGAGCTGCTCGAGGCCGGCCACGGCTTCGCCAGCCAGGGCGAGATCCTGGACCGCGTGCTGCGCCGCGAGGCGATGATGTCCACCGGGCTCTTCCCGGGCGCTGCCATCCCGCACGGCAAGGCCCGTTCGGTGGACCGCATGGCCGCCGCCTGCGGGCTCTCGCCCGAGGGCGTGGACTTCGAGTCCGAGGACGGCCAGCCCACCCACCTGTTCGTGCTGCTGGTCTCGCCCGAGAACGCCACCACGCCGCACGTGCGGCTCCTCGCCAACATCTCCCGCCTGCTCAAGGACGACGCGGCCCGGCGCGGCATGCTCGAGGCGCGCAGCGTGGAGGATTTCCTGGCGGCGGTGACGCGCGGCGAGAGCGCCTTCGGCCCGCAGGGCTGACGCCCGGCCGGGGCGCCGGCCGCGACGGGGGGACATGGTGCACTTCCTCGATGCCTGGCTGTCGCTGGCGCCGTCGCACCTCGTCCGCTCCGCCCTGCCCGCCGCGCTCGTCGCGCTCCCGGTGCTGGTGCCCGGCCGCCAGGTGGCGCGGCTGGCCGCGCTCGGCGTCGCGCTCAGTCTGCCCTTCCTGCCCGAGCTGGCCGCGGGCGCCTGGCCGACGGCCGGTTGGGTCGCGCTCTGGCTCGTGGTCGCCTGGCAGGCGGGGCGGCCGGCGCCGCGCCCCGGCTCGCGTGGCGCGGCTGGGCGGTCTCAAGTCGGGCAC
>CAZSQE010000078.1:0-7940 GCA_964608905.1 uncultured bacterium
AGGCAAAAGTCCGGCGGGCGGGGGTCGCCCCCCGCCCGCCGGCTCACTGCCCCGGCGATGGCCGCGCCGGGAGGCGCGGCCACCACCAGTCGTTCACTGCTACTTCAGGACCGTGACCTTCTTGGCGTCGACGAAGTTGCTGCCGATGAACTTCACCTGGGTGAAGTACACGCCACGCGAGACCGTCCGGCCCTGGTCGTTCGTGCCGTCCCACACCAGCGAGTGCTCGCCGGGGTTGAAGTTGCGATCAGCAAGCGACTTCACGAGACGACCCGTCACGTCATAGACCTTGATCTCGACGCGGTCAGCCTTCGCCAGACCGAAGTGCACCGTCGCCTTCCCACCGGCCACCATCGGGTTGCCCCAGACGTTGCCGAGGAAGTCCACGTTGCGGATCGTGTTCGTCGGGACGTCCACGGTCAGCTCGGGGACGAACGGGCAGATCGAACCGAAGGTGTTGACCAGCACGTTCATGAAGTACTGCATGCGGCCCACCGTGTTGCCGCCGCCCTGACTGAACATCGTGAAGAAGTCCCAGCCATCCACCAGGGTGATGAACGGGTGGCCCGTCGTGCTCGGCGCGTAGACGCCCGAGATGTACGGTCCGTTGGCACCGATGTTCTGGTAGTGGCTGGCGGGCGTGGCGCCGGAGACGCCGGCGTTCACGTTGAGCACGTCGTTCGTCCACAGGCACGAGTTCTGGACCGCATAGACCTCCCCGCCCGTCGTGATGACCGAGGTCGGGATCAGGTCCGGCTGCGCGACCGAGGACATGCCCTGCAGCGCGAAGTACGACGCGTCACGCAGCGACGCGGCGAGGTAGTTCGTCACGAACACCGTGTGCACATCGGTGCCGCCCCAATCCTCGCTCTCGACGAAGCCGTTGCCGATCGCCCAGAAGCCGCGCGGGGTCTCGGAGCTGGCGTTGTACGTGAGGAAGTTGGAGAGCAGGGCGACGTCGTCCTGGCCCATGTTGGTGTCCGGGCCCAGGACGGTGGTGTTCAGGTCACCCGACATCCACAGGATCATCTTGTAGTAGGCGAGCAGCATGTCGGGCGTCGGGCCGTGACGGTCTTCCTTCCCGGCCAGGTAGCCCATGTTGGCGCGGTTCGCGAGACGGCTGCCGAGACGAGCGGCGCCGGTCGAGGCCGACTCCGCCGCCTTGACCTGGTACATGTCGAACATCGTGCCCGGCGAGCCGCCGTGCGACCACACCGCGATGTTCGGGTTCGTGCCGCAGTCCAGTTCGTTCGAGTAGTTGTTGCTGCCATCGCTCGGCGCGATGTAGGCCGCCGTGGCGTGCCAGCCGTTGTGCGCACCGTACTTGGCGGCCTTGGTCAGACCGATGCTGTCCGCCAGGCCGATGAACGCCCGCTCGTCGCCGCGACGGTCGTTGCCGTCGACGACCAGCATGCAGGCGCTGCCGATGCCACCGTACTCCGTGGCCTTCCAGCGATCCGGAAGGATGCTGAACTCCTGCCACCGGTGACCGTCGTAGTTCGGGCCTTCCCAGGGCTGCGGCGAGATCCGGTTCGTGTCCGGCGCCATGACGAACTGGTCCGCCGGGAACCCGATCTTCGAGTAGCGGATGAAGTACTGGACGTGCGAGCCAGGCGTCAGCAGGCCGTCGGGGAAGACCTTCGTGTACTCGCGGGTCTGCTGGTTGCCGTCGTAACCGGCAGCCGGACCGGCCCACGTGGGCACGTTGTAGCAGTCGATGTTGGTGTGGTTGAGCAGGCCAGTCGACGACGTGTCCACCAGGAAGCAGCGGTTCTTCAGGATGCCCAGGGTGCCGAACTTCGGGTCATCCTCGTGGATCGTGGTCTGGTAGTAGTCGGGCTGCAGCAACGACAGGTTCCCCGAACGCCCGTCCACCGGGAACATGTTCCGCTCCACGGTGTCGATGCGCACGCTGTTCCACGTGTCCACGTTCCAGCCGGCGCTGTGCGTGCCCTTCGAGAACTGACCGGGCGCCGCCATGTACTGGCCCCAGAACGAGCCGTCGCCCGAGACCGCCGGGGTCGTGCTGGTCGGGACCTGGCGCAGACCGGACGCCTTGTTGCCCAGGGTCACGTAGTTGCCCGGCCCCGGGTAGATGCGGAAGGCGATGTCGCAACGCGGATCGTCCACGGTCGCGTTCGTGGTGGTGATGTAGACCGAGTCGCCGGGGACGACGAAGCGCAGCACGTCGTTCGTCGCCGGGGCGATGTTGTAGCCGGTGAAGATGTGCGCCGCGCAGGTGTCGAACGCCGCGCCCGAGCCCGGAAGGCCCGTCGTCTCGTTCGCCGGGAACGCGTCGTTGTACCAGTCCCAGATGTCCACTTCGATCTTGTCCGCGACGCCGGTGAGCGGCGGCGGGAGCATGAACGTGACGTTGTCGATGTAGTGGCCGGCGGTCGGCGAGCAGCCGTCCGTTATGCCGAAGCTGATGCAGCGCTGCTCGCGCAGGATGACCAGCTTGATCGAGTCCGGCAGACCGCTCGGATTCGAGGTCTTGATCAGCGGGCTGACGTCCGCGTCCGTCCAGTAGCACTGCTTGTCCGGGTTGTACCACACCGACGACGGGCTGATGTTGTCGCCCCAGACCTTGGAGCCGTTCGCCTGGATCGCCGGGTAGTTGAACTGCCAGTGACCCCAGATGTTGCCCTCGGCGAAGATGTTCATGATGCCCAGGTACGTGTCGTAACGGACGTACCAGTTGTCCGAGGTCTCGGCGTGCAACCGGTCGATGCCGTGGTTGTTGAGGCCGGGCATCGCCGGGGTGATCAGGTTGATGGTCGGCGACATCATGCCGGTGACGTTCTCGCGGAACGGGGTCCCCGCGCCGCCGCCGGCCGCCTCGTTGTTGTCGTGGTCGCCGGTCGACACGACGACGCCCGCCACGTTGCACTGGCGGTTCGGCGAGTCGGGGGCGCCGCAGAGGTCGGCCCACGCCAGCGGGGCGTACACGTTGCCGCCGCCGATGTCACCGCCGAACAGCGGGTGGGTGTGCGTGTAGATCTTGGGCGGCTTGCCCGTGGACTTCCACGAGCCCAGCGCGTAGCCCTGGCCCACCGCCGGACCCGGCGTCGCCGAGTTCGCGCCTTCGATCGTGTTGTTGATCTCGGCCGCCGTCTCGAAGCCGCTGCTCAGCAGCTGCACCGAGTTCGACGCGAGCACCACGTTGTCGATGCGGACCGCGCCCTTGGTGCCCGAGTTGTACGAGCCACCGGTGCCGGCCTCGTCACCGAAGTTCTTGTTCGTCTTGCTGCGGAAGACGACGCGGAGGATGCCGCCGCCGTCCCCGGCGCCCTGCGCCGCGAGCAGCGGAGCGATCTCGCCCGCGGTCAGGTTGACCGTCCGCGGGCTCGACGCGTACACCGCGTCCTGACCGTACGTGCTCAGGATCTGGATGTACGGCGCGTCGATCTTCAGCACTTCAGAGAACCAGCGACGCTTCATGTCGTACATCGCGCGCGGCTCGCCGCCGTCCGAGTACTGCACCGCCTCCGGGTCCGCCGGCACGCCCACGTACACCATGAACGAGTCGACCGGGTGGATGCGGCCGGTCGTCGCCGAGTTGCTCACGAAGTTGTACGGGAAGTTGAACACCGGGCCCTGCGTCAGGCTCAGCGGGTCCAGCTGGAACCAGCCCGCACCCAAGTTCGCGCTGTTGTCGAGCCGCGGGTCCATGTGCGTCTCGTACAGGAAGCTGACCGACAGGTCCCCGCCCGAAGCGACGCGGACGTCCCGGTACAGCATCTGGTCCCACCGGTGCGCATAGCCGGGGAACAGCTTGGCCGTGTAGTTCGTGCCGTTCCAGTACTCGCCCCACAGGCAGTCGCCGTTGATCGGGTTGCCCGTGCCGCCCAGGGCCGCCTGGTCGATCACCGCGACGTCCTTGCCGGAGCGCAGACCGCACCACGCCGAGCCGGAGCCCGCCAGCGGGCTCCACGTCGGAGCGACGTTCAGGTAGGCGTCGTTCACGTCGACCGTGCCGTTCGACGGCACGCTGGCGCCGCCGTCCACGTGCCACACGCCGATGATGCCGACGGTGCGGCCCTGGATCGGGGTCGTGTTCAGCCGGTTGCCCCAGTCGAGGCACATCCAGGGGCGCAGGTTGTCGTTGATCGTACCCGCCGTGCGGGCGTTCGGACGCACGATCGGCGTCCAGCCCTGCAGCGAGTCCACGGTGCCGAAGTTGTAGTTGTCGAAGTCCCACACGCCGTTGCTGCTGGCGCCGGGACGGTACGGGGACTGGCCGATGCGGAACGGGTTGTTCGGCGTGACGCCGCCCGTCGCCATGTGGCCAATCCAGAAGGTGTCCGAGTCGGCCGACGTGCGGAGCCGGGACGCGCGGGAGACGGCCGCCTGGGCCATCTTGGCGTTGTGGAGCTTGACGCCCTGATCGAGGTCCGCGCCTTCATAGGCCTGTGCAGACGTCGTCAACATCGCGAACGCCCCCACGAGAAGGGCGAGCGCGACAAACGACTTTCTCATGTGACTACCTCCATCGTCGCAATGCTTGGGCAATGCGAAGTCTTCCAGAACGGATTGCGAGCGAGGTGTCGCCAGAAACGAACCGGCCGACGGAACGGTCGCGGACTACAGAGTCCGGGTTCCGACGGCTGATTACCGCGCCAGTCGAGTGCCGATTCCCCCTTTCCGCTGCCGGCATCGCCCTTAGGCAGTTCGGGCCGATGCACGAGCAATCTTGCGCGCGATCTCGTCTGAGCCGTGACCCGGACCCGGACCGCTGCCAGTCCCGGTACGAACCACGACCGCGGAACTTGAGGTGCTCCTGGGGGTTCAACAAAGGACGCACCACTACCCCAGCACTCACAAGAGGCTAGGCTCACGACAGGAGCTTGTCAATCCGTTTTTTCGCTGGGACTTGCCGCCGGGGACGTCGCCGTTGCGTTCAGCCCGTATCGTCTTGCAGAAACGGCCGCCAACCACCCATCGTCCTGGCTGGCGACGAGCACCGAGCTGGTCTGGGCCACCTCACCCACCAGCCGGGCGAGGCCGGCGCGGCGTTCCGCGTCGAGGCCCGCCGTCGGCTCGTCCAGGGCCACCAGGGACGCCGGGGCGATGAGCGCCCCGACCAGCGAGACGAGGCGCTTCTCCCCGCCGGAGAGGCCCCAGGTCTTGCGCCCCATCGTGACTCCGGCGGGCACGCCGAGCCGCTCGAGCGCGGTGGCCGCCCGCCTGGAGGCCTCGGACCGCGCGACTCCCCGGCTCACCGCCGCGTGGACCAGTTCGTCCTCGACCTCCTCCTCGAAGATCTCGAGTTCCGGGTACTGCAGCGAGACGATGGGGGGCTTCCTCTCTCCCGGCTCCCACCGGACCCGGACCTGCGGGACGCTGGAGACTCCGGCGGCGGCGGCGATGAGCACGCTCTTGCCCGATCCGTTCGGGCCCTCGACGGCCGTGATCCCCACCCGCGGCAGTTCGATGCGGATCGGGTCCGAGGTCCTCACGCAGGGCCCCGGTGAGCCGTCCCATGGCGAGACGTCGAGCCGGCCGAGCGGTCCGGCGTCCATCCACTCAACTTCAATCTTAGTAACAGCTTGCGAGCCGCTGTCCTGGCCGAGCGTAACGATTCTTCCCGCACGCGCTCGCTCGAGGTGGTCCTGCGTCACCCACACGACCCCCAGCCCCTTCGAAACCTCCTCTTCCATGACCTCCAACACGAGCTTCCGCGTACGGGCGTCCAGGTGACAGGCCGGCTCGTCGGCGAGGAGCAGGCGGGGACCGGCCGCCAGCGCCGCCGCGATCAGCACCAACTGCTGCCGTCCCGCTGACAGCTCCTGCGGGTCCCGGTCCAGTTCCGATTCCAGGCCGAGCCTCGAACTCCAGCGGGCGACTCTCGCGGCCGCTTCCGCCGGGTCCAGTCCCAGGTTGAGAGCCGAGAACCCCAGCTCCTCGCGCACGGTGGGCTGAACGAGCTGACAGGATGGATCCTGCATGATCACAGCGACTTGCGACCGCGAATCCGGACCGAATCCCGGACCGAACGGCCGGCCTTCCAGTTGCAGGCTGCCGGAGGCCGGAGGCCAGAGCCCGGCCAGGGTGAGCAGGAGGGTCGTCTTGCCGCAGCCGTTCGGTCCGGTCAGCGCCACCCACTCGCCCGTTCCGACCTCGAGAGCGAAGCCCCGGACGACCGCTCCGTCCGGGGCCCCGCTCGCCCGGGCGCCGTCGGCGGGGGGCGCCGCCGCGAGGTCCCGGGCTCGAAGCAGGCTCACCGCCCGCCTCCGGCCCGGCCGCGCCAGGCGGCGAGCGCCGCCTCGGCCACCTCCCGCAGGGGCCGCCCGGCGCGCTCCGCCGCCTCGCGCACCGACTCGAACTCGGGCGCGGCCCGCTCCGTGCCGTCGGGCAGGGTGGCCACCTTCACCGTGACGGGCCCGAACGGGGTCTCGACCTCCTCGCCCCGGCGCTCCAGCTCCACCCGCTCGTCCAGCCGCACCCGCACGCCGAGACTGGTGCTCTCCGCCAGCACCATGGCCGCGAGGTCGGAGGCCCGGTGGGGGTCGGCCACCACCACCAGCCACGTGCCGGGGCGGCCCTTCTTCATCACGCTCGGGACCAGCATCGCGTCGAGCGCGCCGGCCGCCAGCAGCCGCGGCAGCAGCGCCCCGGCGAACTGCGGGTTCTCGTCGTCCAGCGCCGTCTCGAGCACCGCCACCCGGCGGCGACGCAGCCCGTCCCCCGCCGGCAGGCCGGCCGCGTCGCCGACGAAGAGGCGCAGCACGTTGGGCGTCCCGGGCAGGTCGCGCGCGCCGGCCCCCGTGCCCACCCGCTCGAGCCGGAAGACCGGCGGGGCCTCCCAGTCATCCACGAGGGTGGCGAGCAGGGCCGCCCCGGTCGGCGTCGTCAGCTCGTGCGGCGCCTCGCCGATCTCGACCGGCGCGCCCAGCAGGAGCCGGGCGACGGCCGGCGCGGGCAGCGGGATGGTCCCGTGGGCCGAGGCCACGCTGCCACGGCCCAGGCGCGGCGGCGTGGAGTGGACGCGCTCCACGCCCAGTTCGGCCAGACCCAGCACCGATCCGGCCACGTCCACCAGCGCGTCGGCCGCCCCCACCTCGTGGAAGTGGACCTTCTCGACGCTGGTGCCGTGCACGGCCGCCTCGGCCTCGGCGAGGCGCCGGAACACCGCCGCCGCCCGGTCGCGCACCGCCGCCGGCAGCTCGGCGCGGTCGAGGATGGCCTCGACGTGCGCGAGGTGCCGGTGCGGCTGGGCGGACTCCTCGACGTGGACCTCCACCCGGACCGCGGCCAGCGGGCCGCGCCGCGTCCCGCCCACGTCCACGCGCACGCCGGCGAGGCCCAGCCGCCCGGGCAGCGCCACCAGCCGCTCCGCCGGCCAGCCGGCGGAGACGAGGGCCCCCAGCGTCATGTCGCCGCTGATCCCCGAACCGCAGTCGAACCAGCCGATGCGCACGATCGAGCCTCCTCAGCGCCGCCGCGACGCCAGGTTCACGAGGTGGGCCGCATAGCCCGCCCCGAAGCCGTTGTCCACGTTCACCACCGTCACCCCCGCCGCGCAGGAGTTGAGCATCGCCAGCAGCGGGGCCAGCCCGCGGAAGTGGGCCCCGTAGCCGACGCTGGTGGGCACGGCGATGACCGGCCGGTCCACCAGCCCGCCCACCACGCTGGGCAGCGCCCCCTCGAGCCCGGCCACCACCACCACGACGCGCGCCTCGCGCAGGCGGCGCCGGTGCGCCAGCAGCCGGTGCAGCCCGGCCACGCCGACGTCGGCGATGAGCGCCGCCCGGCTGCCCATGACCCGCGCCGTGACCAGGGCCTCCTCGGCCACCGGCAGGTCGGCGGTGCCGGCGCACACCACCAGCACCGAGCCGCAGCCCCGCGGGGCGCGCTTCGCCGCCCGCCCGGTCCGCCGCACGACCACGCAGCGCGCCCGATCGTGCACCTCGGCCGCCGGGAACGCCGCCCGCAGCGCC
>CAZSQE010000079.1:0-7856 GCA_964608905.1 uncultured bacterium
GCGGACCCGCCAAGGCCCCTTTGCCCCCCGTCGCGTCCGTCCACGGCCCGGCCCGCACCTCGATTCCGCGCCGCGCTGCGCGTCACCCGCAGCAGCGCCTCGCGCTCGTGGATCGCCGGCGCAAGGTGGGCGCCGAACCCCGAGTGCGGCCAGGCCAGCATCCCCGCCGCCGGAGAGCGCCGCCTACTCCACGAGCCTGACCCAGAAGCCCCAGCCGAATGGCTCGGTGACCTCGCTGCGCACGAGCAGTTCGTTGCGGCCGGCGCGGACCGGGACCACGACCTCGAATTGGTCGGGGATCAGGCGCGAGTTGCCGTACTTCGCGCGGTCCGGGTGGAACCACTGGCGCGGCGGACCTGCGAACACCTTGCGACCGTTGCACCAGAGGCTGAAGAGGTCCGTGTAGGTGAGCCGGAGCGTGCGCTGGCCGGCCCGTGCGGCGACGAAGGACGTGCGCGCATAGGCCGTCCCCCAGGTGTTGTGCTGGCCGAGGTGGCCGGTCAGATCCACGACCCCGCGACCGTCCGCCGGGACGCGCCGCCACGAGCCGGGCCCCCGCGCGATCTGCGGGGGGACGGAATCGGCCCCATGGCCGGCCCCGTGCCAGTCCGAGACCTGCCAGTCGCGGAGCACGTGCCCCCGGCGCGCTTCGGCCCACACGTCAGCGAGGGCGGGGCGCACGGAGCCCTCGGGCAGCGCGGTGACGCGCAGGTTGCGGAAGTAGGCGGAGCCGGCGTAGGTGGCCAGGCGCACCCCGCCGCGGCCCCTCGGCAGGTCGTAGAACGTGGCCATCGCCTGCGGGTCCGCGCCCGCATACACGTTCACGACGTCGGGGCCGACGTCCAGCCGCAGGCGCACCCATTCGCCCTTCAGGTGCGGGGCGAAGCGCTGCCCCACCGGCCAGAGCTTGAACGCGCCGGCGACCCCGGACAGGCCGAGCATCTCGAACGCGATCCGGTCGTCGGGGATCTCGAGCAGCGTCACGCCGCAGGCGGCCAGACCGTCGTCCTGCACGTGGACGTCGATGCCCGCCCACTTCGTCTCGGGCAGGACGTCCACCTCGACGCGGTAGCTCACCCAGCTCTCGTCCCCCACCCACGGCTGCCCGTAGGGGTCCCAGGTCCGACCGCGCTCGAAGCGCAGGGCCCTGCCGCCCCCGGGGGCCTCCACCGGCGCGCGGGGCGGCACCCGCCAGGGGCGCGCCGCGGTCGAGCCATCGAGGGAGTCGGCGAACAGGACGGTCTCGGCGCCCGCCGGTGGGACCACCCCCGTCGCGAGCAGCAGCGCCGCGGCGAGCGCGGGGATCCAGGTCCTGCGGCGAGCCACGTACAGCACTCCCTGCTACGGCCCGATCGGCGTCGGCCCCGCTCCAGTGACGGCCACCGGGCGCGGTTGCGGCCGCGCGTTCCAGATGCGCAGCGCGAGCAGCAGGCCGATCACCGCCATCGGCAGCAGGAACACCGGCCACGCCACCCATTGCGTCGGATCGCTCTTGGCGTCGCCGACCGGACTCAGCCGGCCGACGACGAACGACTGGAACGCCGTGCCGAGGTAGACGACGCCGTCCACGACGCCGGTGGCGGTGCCGGTGTTCCGGCTGCCGCCGAAGTCCATGGTCGCCGTGCCGGACATGATGCCGTGGACGCCGATCACCGACATCGAGACGACGAGCACCATGATGCCGGCGTGCCAGTGATTGGCGCCGAGCGTGAAGGCCATCCACACCAGCGCGACCAGCATCAGGCCGTAGCACACCGCCGACATCGGCGCGCGGCGCGAGTGGAAGAAGCGGTCCGACGCCCAGCCGGTCAGCACGCCGCCCGCGACCCCGGCGACCAGCAGCATGAGGCCCCAGTTCTGGGTGATGTAGAAGTGTTCGTAGAACCCGGTCTCCTTGGCGAAGATCGGGTACCAGTGCATCACGCCGTTCCGCAGCACGCCGCTGCAGAACTCGATCCCGCACACCACCATCAGCACGGGGTGGGTGAGGATGCGGCGGAACACCTCGAACACCCGGACGCGCTCGCCGTCGGCGGTGACCGACTCCTCGCCGGTGTCGAAGTTGGGATAGCCGGCCTCGGCGGGCGTGTTGCGCAGCACCGCCAGCATCACCAGCCACAGCACGCCGAGGAAGATCGAGGGCAGGAAGAACAGCCACCAGTTCTCGTCCACGCCGCGGTTGCCCGTGCCGAGGATCGCGACCATCCCGCGCGAGAACCAGTTGAGCGACTCGCCGAGCTGGGCGCGGGTCGCGGCCATGATGGCGTAGCCCCAGTCGAACGCGAAGTACACGCCCAGCGAGATCATCACGCCGAAGATGGTCGAGAAGGTGCCGCGCTCCTTCACGTGGAACCACGGCGCCTTGACGGTGACGATGGCCAGCGCGCCGAAGCTCTGGAAGTACATGTTGACCGCGTACAGCGCCATGAAGGTGTGGCGGATCGGCAGGTCCCAGCCGCGGGTCGCGCTGCCCCACAGGGCGAGCCCCATCGCGACGTTCGCGAGCGCCGCGCCGAGCGTGGCGATCAGCATCATCCGCCGGCCGCCGTAGCGGTCGGTGAGCGGGCCGTTGACGAGGAACGCCAGGCCGTAGACCAGGGCGCCGACGCCGAAGATGTCCCCGAAGTCGGTCTTGCTCATGAGGTCGCCGAGGGCGTTCTTCGCGACCGTGAGGTTGTAGCGCCCCATGTAGAGGAACGCGTAGGCGAGGCCGATCGAGAACCAGTTGACGAAGCGACGGGAGCGGAAGCGGGCGCTGTGCGCGATCGCGGGCACGGGATCTCTCCGGTGAAGGGGGACCGTGGGACGGGCGGCACTATACGCAAGTCGCGCGTGCTCGGAAAGCACGGTGGATCGGCGCGACGACTCGGCCGCCCTCGGGCGCGGGAAGCCTGGCGGCCGGCGGGGCGGCGGGGTGACGTGACGGTTCTGGCAGCAGGCAGAGGAAGGGGGTAGTCCAACCGAGGCAGGGCCGACCACCTCATGGAGGTACCCCCGTGCTGCGACTCGCTGCGCTGCGCCGGCCATGCTGGTGGCCATGGGCATCACGCGCGACGGTCGCGAGGAACTGCTCGGGTTCGTCGTCTTCGACGATCCGGCCTGGCGCAAGGCGGCCCGGACCGCCAACGCCATCGAGCGCCGCTTCCGCGAGGTCCGCAGAAGAACGCGCCCCATGGGGGTCTTCGGCGGCCGTATCGCCATGAAGCGCAACCTGTTGGCGGTCTTCACCTGCGAATACAAGAAGGATGAAGCCTCAGCCCCCCTCCTGCTGCCGACGCGGACGCGTTCGGTGGCACGGAACCCGATGGATTGGGGACCGATGGATTGGGGACTAGCCGGCCGGCGTGGCAAGGCCTACGGTGGTGGCGGGCCGCAGACGGTGCGCCGGACCTCGTCCCCCGCGAGGGGGCCGGCATCGAAGGGGGTCGCCATGCCCGTCCAGAAGCTGAAGGAGTTCCTCGACCGCGAGGGAGTGAAGTACGTCTCCATCCACCACTCGAGGGCCTACACCGCGCAGGAGGTCGCCGCGAGCGCGCACGTCTCGGGCGTCGAGATGGCGAAGACCGTGGTCGTCCGCCTGGATGGACGCACCGCGCTGGCCGTGCTGCCCGCGTCGCAGTGGGTGGACTTCGCGGCGCTCAAGGCGCACACCGGGGCCGGCGAGGCCCGCCTCGCGTCCGAGCAGGAGTTCCGCGACATGTTCCCGGACTGCGAGGTGGGCGCGATGCCGCCATTCGGCAACCTCTACGGCCTGGAGGTCTACGTCGCGAAGCGCCTGGCCGAGGACGAGGAGATCGCCTTCAACGCCTGCTCGCACACGGAGCTGATCCGGCTCGCCTACCGCGACTTCGAGCGGCTGGCGAAGCCGAAGGTGATGGAGTTCGCGCACCGGCCGTAGGCGGGCGTGGGGGCGAGAAGTGCGGGCGGCGTCCACGACGTCGGTGCCGAGCGCAAGTGCCGGAGGAGGAGAGTGCCATGAGGCCCCTGTTCGTCGCTCTCATCGCGAGCATCGCCATCGAGGCCGGGTCGCCTGCGGGGCCCCGTCTTGCCGCCGCGTCCCTCCCGCCGAAACCCGCTCCCGCGCGGGGTGTCGTCCGCGTCCCCGAGCCACAGACGGTCCCTGCCCGACAGGAGCTGGTCCAGGCCCTGCATGCTGCCCGCCGTGCAGGGGACGAGGCGACCGCGCGCGCTCTTGCGCTGCGGACCTCGACGCCCCCCGTGGCGATGACAGGGCCCGCGGCGCCGCGCGAAGGGTCGGTCCGCATCGTGCAGGCCCCTGCCGGGACGGTGGCCGTGCTGTGGGGTGACGACGTCCTCATGGCGGAGCCGACGGCGAACTCCGTCCGCCCGGCGCTGGTGTGCGCGGGCGACGGCACACTCTACGCGGCCGTCGAGCGGCCGGGTGAGGGGCGCATCGATCTCCTCCGTTCCCTGGACGGCGGCGCGACCTGGTTCGGCCTGTCGTCGATCATCTCGGAGGCCACGCTGGCCGAGCCGTGCCTCGCCATCGGAGAGGCGGGCACGAGTCGCCTGCTCATCGGCATGGTGGTGGGCTCGGGCACGAGCGGCGCCTCGGTGCTGGTCGTTGCCCAGGACCTTCCCGACGGAATCCCGGACTACGCCTGGGCACTCTCCTTCCCGAACCTGGCCATCACCCATCCGCGCCTGTGCGTGGACAGCCCCGAGTACTCGAACTGGTACCCGTATCTCGTCGCCATGGTGCAGTCGGTGGACACCGACGCGGTGTGCTTCACCCGCTCCTTCGACCGCGGTGTGACGTGGCAGCCCCATACCGTCCTCGCCACCGGGGTCACACTGGAGGACTGGCCCGACGTGGACTTCGGCGGCGGCACGCTGGCCGTCGCCTACACGACGGACGACGGGGACGCGAGCCTGCGCCTGCGGCTGAGCCGCGATTTCGGCGGCACCTGGGAGCCGGTCATCCCGCTCACCGGCGTGGGCCACGACGAGCTGGAACCGCGGCTTGCCGCGACCACCTCCGGAGACATGATGGTCGTGACGTTCGCCCGCCGCTACGCACCCGGGAACTGCGACGTCGAGTGCTTCTGGAGTGCCGATTCGGGCTCGACCTGGAACTACGACTACCTGCCCTACAACAGCACGGACGAGCGTCGTCCCTCCGTGGTCGCCTCACCCGTGACCGACCGGCTGCACGTGTCCTTTGTGCGGGGAGCCGACGTGCAGTACGTCTGGGCCGACCAGCCCCGGACCGCGAACTGGTCTCCGGCCCTCTCGCTCAGCGATCGGTCGGCCGCCGTCGACGCCTGGCCTGCGCTGGCGGTGCGTCCGGCGTTGACCGAATGCGCCGGCGTCGCCTGGCACGACGGGGCGTCTCCGGTGTCGGGCTCCTGGTTCGACGCCGCGTGCGTGCCCCCGCCGACGCCGTTCGAGTACCTGGTCATCTGCCCGGACAGCTTCGCCCTGGAGGCCGAGCGCCTCGTGACCTACCACCGGGCGCGCGGGCTGACCGGCGGCGTGGTCCAGCTCTCGGACGTGGCCTCCGGCACACCCACCGCCGCGGCGATCGACGCCTGGCTGGAGACCTTCTGGGCCGACCACCCCAGCCTGCGCTTCGTGGCGCTGGCCGGCGGCGTCACCTTGGTGCCGTCCTTCCCGCTCACCTACCCGGACTCCGGAGAGCCCTTCTACAGCGATCTGCGCTATGCGTACCGTGACGCGGAGTTCCCCGGCAACTACCTGCCGCAGATCGCGGTCGGACGCATTCCGGTCGGTAGCCGAATGGAGTTCGCCGAGGCCGTGGAGAAGCTCCAGCGCTTCGAAGCGGGCCACGGCTCGCGCGACCGCGTGGTCTTCTTCGGCAACCAGCCGGAGATGGACTACGTCACTACCCGGGATTCCGCCCTGGCCGCCGGCATGGGCTACGAGGTCGTGACCCTCTACTCGCCATCCGAGGCGGAACTGATGGCGGCGCTCAACGCCCCGCAGGTCGCCATGGTCTTCTACTACGGGCACGGCAGCTTCGCGCAGAACTGGCCGCTGCACGTCGGGAACCTGGACCTGCTGACGAATTCCGACCAGCCCTGGCTCTACTTCTCCGGCGGCTGCAACTTCCAGGACGACTACTCCCACCCGATGCCCATCGGGCGGGCCCTGGTCCTGGGCGAGGCGGGCGCCGCGGCCGCCACGGGCGGCGCCGTCGCCGGCGGCTACGGCTACAGCTACACCTGTGCCGGAGCCTACCTGCAGCAGTCGCGCGTGCAGCAGACCATCGGGGAGACCGTGGCGGCTGCGCTCCATCAGCACCATGCGACGGCCCTCGGCGCTGGCCAGGACGTCGGCTACGGGTCCTGGGTGTACTGGTTCACCGAGCGCATGCGATTCGTCGGCGATCCAGCGTTGCGCATCGACGGCGACGTGACCGCGGTGACGCACCGACCGACATCCGCCCTGCACCTGGCCCAGAGCCGCCCCAACCCGTTCTCCGCGACGACCACCGTATCCTTCGCCCTGCCCGCGGCGGGCCACGCCCGGCTGGCTGTCTACTCGGTCAGCGGCCGCCTGGTTGCCCGGTTGCTGGACGGGCCGCGTGCGGCGGGCGCACACGCCGTCACCTGGGACGGTCGCGACTCGCAGGGACGCGCCTGCCCCGCTGGCGTGTACTTCTGCCGGCTCGAGGCAGGTGGTCGGCAGGCGACGCGGAAGGCGGCGCTGGTTCGCTGAAGGCAACGGGCGCGAGGCGGACCGACCGTCCCTGGCGTGAGCCCGGCGACGCCGAGCGGGCCGCGCCACCGGCGCCGTCCGCCGGCAAGGCCACGGCCTCACAGTCCCGCGGCCGTCTCCAGCGCGATCCGGATCATGGACTGGAAGCTGGTGCGCCGCGCCTCGGGGTCGAGGTGCTCGTGGCGCCGGATGTGGTCGGAGACGCTGAGCAGGCTCAGGGCCCGCGCGCCGTGCTCGGCGGCGGCGCCGTAGAGGCCGGCGGTCTCCATCTCCACGCCGAGGATGCCCAGCCGCTCGACCCGGTCGAAGACCTCGGGCTGCGGCGTGTAGAAGAAGTCGGACGAGAACACGCCGCCGACGCGGACGGGCACGCCCAGCCTCCGCGCCGCTTCGACGGCGGCGCTGAGCAGCCCGAAGTCGGCCAGCGGGGCGAAATCGTGGTCGAAGAAGCGCATCCGGTTGACCTTCGAGTCGGTGGAGGCCCCCATCGCCACGATGACGTCGCCGAGCGCGAGGTCGGGCGCGAGCACGCCGCAGCTGCCGACCCGGATGAGCACCTTGACGCCGTAGTCCTTGATCAGCTCGGTGGCGTAGATGGAGCAGGACGGGATGCCCATGCCGTGCGCCATCACCGAGACGCGGCGTCCGGCGTGGGCGCCGGTGTAGCCGCAGACGTTGCGGACGTTGGTGACGAGGCGGGGCTCGGCGAGGAACGTGGTGGCGATGAGCTCCGCGCGCTGCGGGTCTCCGGGCATGAGGACGACGTCGGCGAAGTCGCCGGGCTGCGCGGAGATGTGGGGCGTCGGCATGGGCGGTGGAACCTCCGGGGACGGGGCGACGCGTTTCGAGCCGGGGCGCGCAGCATAGCGTCTCGGCGGCGAACAGGCACGCGGAGCGGCGGGCGGGCGGCCGCGCCGCCCCCGGCGGTGCCTTCGTCGCGCGAATCGGCGCGTTCGCCGCGTTCCGGGGGACGGCGGTCGCCTCCGCGTAGGACAGTCGGACCACGGTCGCAGCCGATCCCTGGGAGGGAGTCCAGCCGCGGCCTCGCGGGCGGCGGGGGACGCCGCCCGGACCCGCTGGTCCCCGGGAGGAATCATGACACCGCGCACCATCCTGCCGATCGTGATCGCCGCTCTCCTCGCGTCCCCCCCGCC
>CAZSQE010000080.1:0-7847 GCA_964608905.1 uncultured bacterium
CCCTTACCCGCCGAACAACCTCCGCAACAACCCGGCCGCCGGAGCCGGGGCGGGGGCACCCGCGCCAGCGGCGGTACCCGCGGCAGCGGGGGCGTCCGCGGGCACCCGCGCAGCGGGTCCGGGTCCTGCGGCCAGCACGCCGATCTCCGTCCCCACCAGCACCGTCGTCCCCTCGGCCACGGTGATGGACTCGAGCACGCCGTCGGCCGGCGAGGGGATCTCCACGTTGATCTTGTCGGTCTGGATCTCGACCAGCGGCTCCTCGCGCCGCACGCGCTCGCCGACCTGCTTCAGCCACTTGGAGACGGTCCCCTCCGCCACGCTCTCGCCGAGCTGGGGGACGACGATCGAGATGGACATCGGACCTCCGCGCGACACCCGCGGCCGGGGCCGGGCATGGACGCTGGACGGGGACTCCGTGGGGGAACGGGAAGGCGGTGCCGCGGGCCGTGGCCCGCCCCGCCCACCGTGAGCGACGGATTATAGGAGCGCCGCGAACGGCCGCGCAATCGGCCGCCGCCCGCGCCCGGGCGCGCCCCGGTTCAGTCCCGGCGGGCCGGCGGCAGGGTGTCCACCACGACGCGGCGCGCGTCGTAGACGGGCGTGACGGTCCCGGCCCGTCGCAGCCCCTCGCGCACGACCTCGGCCCAGCCCCGCCCCGTGTCCCGCAGGTCGAGCAGGTCCAGGCCGGCCAGCCGGTCGGCCAGGTAGGAGCTCGCCGCGCACGAGTAGAGGCGCGCGTCGTCCAGCGGCGCGCCGGCCACGCTGACCTCCTCGAGCCGGCCGCGGAACATCCGGTAGCGCAGGCCCGAGGGGGCCGGGCGCACCTGCTCGAGCAGGCGGCGCAACTCGGCGCCGCGCACGCGGAACGTCAGGACGCTGAAGGCGTCCTGGTCGAGGTCCACGAGGGAGCCGCGCGTCACCGGCCCCGCCACGAGGGGCCAGTGCACGCCCCCGGTGCCCTCGAACGCCAGCTCGACGCCCAGCTCGGCGCGCACCAGGTCGGCGTAGAGGGCGTTCTGCGGCAGGTCGTCGCCGCGGTTGGCGAAGTCGGCCGTCGCCGTCGCCAGCACCTCGTCGTACTTCGCCGCGTGGGGCGCCCAGAGGCTGTCCAGCACGGCGGCGACCGCGGGGTCGTCGGGGAGGTCGCTCGTCACCGGGACGAGGCGCGCCCGGTGCCGCACGACGCGCCAGCGCCCGTCGCGGCCGCGGTCCAGCAGCAGGTCGAGACGCCCCAGCTCACCGCCCCACTGGCCGGTCTGCACGATGACGGTGCCGCCGACCTCGTCCGGCTTCAGCTCCCCGGGCCACCACACCACCTCGCCGTGGGGCAGCCGCGTGTGCGAGTGGGCCCCGACGATGACGTCGAGCCCCGGTACCCGCCGGGCCAGCTCGCGGTCCACGTTGATGCCGCAGTGCGAGAGCAGCACGACGACGTCCGCCCGCTCGCGGCCGCGCAGCTCGGCGACCACGGCGGCCGCCGTGGCGGCCGGGTCGGTGACGACGAGTCCGCCCCGCGCCGCGGGGTAACGGGGGACGGATGCGGGCGAGAGCCCGAAGAGGCCCACACGCGCCGCCCCCACCCGCCGCACCGCGTGGCGCAGGCCCAGGGGCCGGCCGGTGGCGCTGTCGGCCACGTTGGCGCAGAGGACGGGGTAGCGGATGGCGGCGAGCAGCCGGTCGAGCTGCGGCCGCGTGATCTCGAACTCGTGGTTGCCCAGCACGCCGAAGTCGTACCCGGCGCGGCCCATGGCGACGGCGGCGGCGACGCCGTGGTACTCGTTCGAGAACGGGCTGTAGTGGAAGAAGTCGCCCCCATCCACCAGCCACGTCGTCGCGCCCTCCCCCGCCGCCTCGGCGCGGATGCGCGCCGCGAGGGTGGCGCGGCGCGCCAGGCCGCCGATGTCGCGGCGCACCGGCAGCTCGGCGAACGCGGCCCCCGTGCCCGGACCGCTGATCGAGTGGTAGCTGAAGGGCCGCAGGTGCCCGTGCACGTCGTTCGTATGCAGGATGGTGAGCCGCTCGGCCGCGACGCCCGGCCAGGACGCCAGGCACGAGAGGACGACCGTCAGGATGAAGGTGCCGACTCTCACGTGTTCCTCCTCAGTCCCGCGCGGCCTCACGGGTGGGCGTCGGCGCTCTGGCCGACGCCCAGGAAGGTCCTCACCTGGTCGTGCTGCGCGGGCGTGATGGCGCCCGACCCCAGCCACTCGTCCAGCAACGCCGGCAGTGCGGCGACGGCGTGCAGCCGGTAGCCCGCCTCGGCGAGCATCGGCCCGGCCCCCTGCCCCCGGTCGATCAGGACCACGATGTCGCGCACCCGGAGCCCGGCCTCCTCCAGCTTCCGGATCGCCTCGATCTTGGAGCCTCCGGTCGTGGCCAGGTCGTCGATCACGACGATGGTCTCCCCGGCGGCGTGGTCGCCCTCGATCACCGCCTTCGTGCCGTAGTCCTTGGCCTCGCGGCGCGGGTAGATCAGCGCGCGGTCCATCTCCAGCGCCACCGCCGTGGCGATGGGCAGGGCCGCGTAGGGGATGCCCGCGATCCGGTCGAACTCCAGCTCCCGCAGCTTCGCCGCGCAGGCCTCCGCCACCCGCCGCAGGATGGATGGGTGCGACACGAGCCGCCGCAGGTCGAGGTAGATGGGCGACAGGATGCCGGACTTGAGCTTGAACTCGCCGAAGCGGACGCACTGCGAGGCGACCAGGTCCCGGGCGAGCTGCGCGCACGGGGAAGCCGGAGCCCGGGGCGCGGGCCGCGCCGCGCGCGCCGCGTTGATCTCGTCCCGCACGCGCCTGGCCTCCGCCCCGGGGTCGGCCGCCCGCGCGATCGAGCGCGAGACGTTGACCAGCAGGCCGAGGCCGTCGGGCCGCAGCCCGGCCGCCAGCGCCGCCCGCAGGTCGCCCCCCTGCGCCCCGACGCCGGGCACGAGGAACCAGAGCGCGGGCGCGGCGGCGCGCGCCCGCGCCAGGGCCTCCGGGTCGGTCGCGCCGACGACCAGGCCGACGTTGCCGTGGACGTCCCACGCCTGCGCGCGCCGCGCCACCGCCTCGAACAGGCTGCCGTCGCCCACGCGCAGCGCCTGGAACTCGTCCGCGCCGGGATTCGAGGTCTTGCACAGCACGAACGCGCCGCGCTCGGCCCGCGACAGGAAGGGCCGCAGCGCCTCGCCGCCCAGGTAGGGGCTCAGCGTGATGGCGTGCGCGCCGATCCGGTCGAACGCCGCCGCGGCGTACGCCTCCGCCGTGTCGGCGATGTCGCCCCGCTTGGCGTCGAGGATCACCGGGATGCCGTCCGGCACGTGCGCCACGACGTCGCGCAGCACGGTCATGCCGTCCGCGCCCAGGGCCTCGAAGAAGGCGCTGTTCGGCTTGAAGGCGCAGGCGTACGCGGCGGTCGCGTCCACCAGGCGGAGGCACTCCTCGCGCACCCCGGCCGGGTCCGTGCCGCGCGGGTCGATCCCCACGCACAGCAGTGAATCCGCCTGCCTCGCCCTGCGCTCCAACGCCGCGAAGAAGCCCATCGCCGCCCCCTTTCGGAATCCCGTTCCGTCGGCCCACGCGGTGGTTGCGAAAGGACGCCGCGCGTCACGCACGGCGTCCTGCGTCTTCGCCGGCGCCGGGGCCCGGCCCCCGCACCGGTCCAACCACCGCGGAGCCCTCACCGCAGGATGACCGTCCGCAAGGTAGCCCCCGCGGCGCCCTGCCGCAACCGCGCGAGGTAGACGCCTGGCTCGAGCGCCACGCCGCGGTCGTCCCGCGGCTCCCAGTCCAGCGTGCCGCGGCCGGCCGGCGCACCGCGCAGCCGCACCGAGCGCCGCACGCGCCCGGTGAGGTCGACCAGGTCCAGCTCGACATCGCCCGCCCGCGGCAGCACCCAGGCGACGCGCTGCCGCCCGTCCCAGGGGTTGGGCGCGAGCGTCAGGCCGAGCGCCGGCCCGGGCGGCGCGGGGGGCACCCCGGTGTCGGGCGCGAAGAGGTCGGTCATCACGCTGCCGGTCGCCCACGGCATCGTGAATCCGAGCACCTCGCCCACGGTGGGCGCGAGGTCCGTGAGCGAGCGGGGGCCGGCGCACGCGCGCCCGGCGGCGAAGTCGGGGCCGAGGGCGAGCAGCATGATGGTGCGGCAGCCCGGGCAGCCGTCCCCGTGGCCCTGGAAGCCGCCGTGCGCGTCGTCGTGGCGGCCGTGGTCATTGGTGACGAACAGGTCGGTGCGGCCGGCGTAGAAGGTGTCGGCCTCGAGCCAGGTCCACAGGTCGCCCACGATGCCGTCGGCGACGGCGATGGCGTTCGTGTACTGGGTCCACGACCCGCTGTGGCCCGCGCCGTCCACGCCGGCCAGGTAGAGGTAGACCAGGCGCGGGTGGTACAGCGGCACCGTGGTCTGGAACTCGTTCCAGACGTCGGTGTCGCCGCTCCCCGCCATGTGGGTGTAGGGCCAGTAGGCCGGGCCGTGGGCGGGATCGAAGCTCTGGCGCCAGAGGCCGTTCACCCACTTGATGAAGTAGACGCAGTCGGTGGCCGGGCGGCCGAGCTGCCTGCGGTACGCCTCGAAGAAGGTCGGCGCGAGCGCGTACTGCGTCGCCTGCCCGTCCAGGGTCGTGTCCCGCGAGCCGAACCAGCCCCCCATCCACGAGGCCGGGATCGCGGCGCTGGTCCAGGTGCCGCCGTCGTTCAGGAAGGGCTCGACGCGGGTGCCGAGCGAGCACAGCGCCGCCATGCGCGGGGTGAACGTCCCGGTGGGATCGCCCAGGCTCTCCGTGTAGCGCAGGCCGTCGATCACCACCACGACGACGCGGTCGGCGCGCGCCGCGCCCGCCGAACACTCCGCGGTGAACAGGGCGGCGAGCAGGAGGACGGCGGCGAACAGGCGGGGCATGCGGATACCTCGGGCCGATGCGGGAGGAACCGGTCGGTGGGCGTGATCGACGGAGGGACCCGGACGGCGAACGGACCCGATGCTAGCACCGTCGCCGGCGCCATGCCATTGACACCGCCGGTGGTGCGCATCATCTTGCGCGTGTCCACCTGTCCCGGCGCCACCGGTGCGGCGCTCCGTCCTTCGCGCGAGGGTCGTTCGCCATGATCCGAAGACTCGTCACGTCCGTGGTCACGGTGCTGCTCCTCGCCGCCCCCGCGTCGGCCCAGGGGGACTCCACGAAGACCGCGGCGCCCGCCGGCGCGGTCGCGGCCGCGGAACAGGTCGTGAAGAAGGGGAACCTCTTCACGGCGGTCGTCTTCGCGGACTCGGCCATCGGCGAGGAGTGGTCCAGGCTCCGCCCCGAGGCGCAGACCCGGTTCCCCGACCTGAAGCTGACGAGGGTGGAGGACCTGCACGTCACGGTCGTCTACGTCGGCGCCGACTGGAAGGCGGAGGACCTCGACCGCATCCGGGCCCTCGCGCGGGTCGTGCCGGCGGTTCCCGTGCCCCACACCCCCGAGGTCGTCCGGTTGGGCCGCAACAACCACGTCGTGGCCGTCGAGCTGCACGGGGCCTCCACGCTCTGGGCCGATTCGGTGGTGGCCGCCAAGGAGGTCATGAACCGGCTCGGACTGAAGCGGCCGGAGGGCTACGACACGAACTTCCGGCCCCACGTCACGCTGGCGCAGGCGAGGAACAACCCGCCCAGCGCGGCCGACTCCACCGCGCTCGCCGCCTTCCGCGCGTGGATGACCGACCAGGTGGCGAAGGACCCGGCCAGGTACGCCGTCACCGTGGGGCCGAAGACCGTCGTGCGCCTGCTGCTGGCCGGGGCGACCCGGCCGGCCGACGCCCCGGAGTACGTCCCGGTCGAGGAGTTCCTCGAGCGGCAGCGCACCGCACCGCCCGGGAAGTGACCGCGCGGCGGACCGCGACGGCACCATGACGCGGCGGCCACCCCGTCCGGGGTGGCCGCCCGTCGTTCGAGGCCCTCGTCCGGTCCCGTCCTAGCGGGTCACGATCAGGCTCCGGCCGAGGTCGGCGCCCTCCGCGCGCAGCCGCACGAAATAGACGCCGGCGGGGGCCGCGCGGCCGCCGATGGTCCCGTCCCACGTCGCCTGGTGCCGGCCCGCCGGGAGCGGCCCGTCCAGCAACGTGGCCACGCGGCGCCCCTGCATGTCGAACACACCGAGGCTGGCGCGGCAGGCGCGCGGCACGGCGAGGTCCAGGCGCGTGGCCCCGGTGGTCGGGTTCGGCAGGGGCGGCCCGAGGGCGAACTCGGTCACGCCGCCGCCCGCCGTCGCCTCGACGGGGCCGAAGGTGAGACGCTCGGTGTCGACCGTGGCGCCGAGGCGGTACCAGTAGGTCGCGCCGGCACGCACGCCGCGGTCGAGGGCGACGCTCACTCCCTCCTCGTCGCGATTCTCGACGGCGACGGCCGCCCAGGGCCCGTCCGCCCGGTCGGCCCGCTCGACGGTCACGTCGCGGACGCGTCCCGGCTCGCCGAACGCCCAGCGCAGCTCGATGCCGGACGCGACCGCCGCCGCGGTGAGCCGGCTCATCAGCGCCGGCACGGCCAGGTCCGCCGTGGTGAAGTCCCACGTCGGCCCGGCGACGGGGCCGGTGTGGCCGTCGCTCACGACGGCGTACCACTCGTACGGCGTCAGGGGCGCCAGCCCCGGCCAGTCGAGCATCGCGGCCTCGCCCGGCGTCACGCCGGGCACCGTCCCCAGCAGGGCGAAGGGCTCCGGCGCGGCGGCGGCGGAGATCACCGGCGCGGGCGGGGGCGCCCCGGCGCCCAGGTCCACGTTCAGCGTGAACTGGCTGCTCGAGTCGGCGTCCGCCTCCCAGGTGTTCGTGTACGGCGAGTAGGTCCGCACCCGCACCGTGTTCGTCGGCGGCTCGAACTGCAGGATGCGCAGCCGGCCGTTGCCGCCATTCTCCCGGTCCTGGTAGTCGGCGAGCAGGCTGTGGATGGTGTAGCCGTCGTAGGTGTCCACGCGCCGACCCTCGCCCTGCCACGCCGGCGACCCGGAGGTCGTGGCCATGTGGCCGCACAGCATCAGGCGCAGGTTGGGCGTGCCGCGCAGCGCGGCGTAGATGGCGGCCCCCTCCGTCGTCCAGGGCGCCGCGGCGGGCGGCTGGGCCTCGTTCAGGATCGAGTGGCTGACGAGGATGCCGATGCGGCCCGGGTGCGCGTCGAACACGCCCCGCGCCCAGGTCAGCACCGCCGACGACGGCGCGTAGGAGAGCGAGACCATGACGAAGTCCCGCCCGGCGCCGCTGAACAGGATGTAGTTGTGGTCGTTGCCGGTGCCGTAGTACCCGGCGTAGTAGCCGCGCCCGGCGAACCGGCCCACGCCATAGTACTGGTTGAACAGCTCGGTGGTGGCGTCGTGGTTGCCGCGCAGCACGGCGTAGGGGATGCCGTGCGTCAACCCGGTCGTCACCGGGTCCTCGAGCAGGGTCATGGCGGTGAGCGAGCGGTCGTACTCGATCGCCGTGTTCTTGTCGGTGATGTCGCCCTCGTGCGCCACCGCGACGATGTTGCGGCTCACGCGGTTGGCCACGGCCCACTGCGTCTGGGCCCGGAACATCTCGGTGGTGCCGCCCTTCTCCAGGGTCGTGTACTCCTGCGTGTCGGGCAGCACGATCAACTCGCACTGCACGGCGCTGGGCTCATCGCAGAAGCCGGGTCCGCAGGGCACGCCGTCGCCGATGTAGCTGCCGCCCTGCGCGGCGCACTCCGGCGCGGTCGCGGTCACGCAGCTGTGGTCCGGCAGGCAGCAGGCGCCGGTCGGCGGCGGCGGCACCGCGCGCCCGTAGAAGCGCACAGTGAGGGGGTCGCCGTCCGCGTCGTCCACCCGCACGGCGAGCGTCGCCGGCACCGGCACGTCCGCCGCCCCGTCCGCCGGCAGGAGCAGCAC
>CAZSQE010000081.1:0-7832 GCA_964608905.1 uncultured bacterium
GCCCCGGGCGCGGCGGCCGCCGCTAGCCCCGGCCGCTCCGCCCGGCCACCCCTTCCCAGAACCCGATTCCGCCCTTGGGATTGCGCCCGCGCCCCGCGCGGGCGGCGCGGTCGCACCCGCTTCCGCGCCGATCGCTCCCGGGACGGAACGCTTCCTGCCCTTCCATCGCGGTGAGCGACCGTGCGGACCGGGACGCCGCACGCCCAACCCGCCAGGACAGGCGCACCCATCCGGGCCCCCAGGGGGCCGGAGGAACGGCCCATGCAGCTCGATCGCGTCCCGCCCCGCAAGGACGTCCTGCCGCCGCCGGCGGCTGAGGATGTTGCGGGAACGGCGCCCCCCCCGGCCGGGGTATGCAGAGACGACCGTCCCGGGGGGGACGGGGGCGGACCCGCGCCGGGCGCGGGCGCCGCGACTCGGCCGCATCGCGTCCGCGCGTGGCAACTCACCGTGGTCGGGATCGTCGCCTGCGCGCTGCTCGGCCAGGGCGAGCCCTGCCGGGTGGACCCGCGCTTCGGCTCGCCGAGCGCGACGCTGGCCACGTACTGGTCGGCGCTGCGCGACGGCGATGCCGAGACCGCGGCTGAGTGCGCCGTGGACGGCGCCGTCGGGCAGCCGTTCCCGGGCATGCTGTGGTTCATGCCGCCGACGCGCGAGGTGCGTCTCGGGGAGTTCCGTTCGTTGCCGGTCTCGGCCGGGCGGCTGTTCGTGACCTACGAGGTGCGGTTCCGTCCGCTTGGAGCGGTGGAGGAGCAGCGCTTCGAGACCGGCCACGAACTGGTGCGCCTGCGGGACGGCTGGCACATCGCCGGCGGCCTCGAAGGGACCCACCTGCCCGAGTGGCAGCCCATCCCCCGAGCGGTTGACATCTGATCGAGGGCGCCCGTAGGCTCGGTGCTCGTTCCGTCGTTCCCACGCACCGCGAGGCACGTCCGATGCGGACCTGCGCCGTCGTCACCACCTTGCTCGTCTCGCTCGTCCTGGCCGCTCCGGCCGGCGCCACGAAGTACGCCGGCGAGTTCCTCAAGATCCAGGTCGGGGCCCGCGCGCTCGGCATGGGCGGGGCTTTCACCGCCGTCGCCGACGACGCCACCGCGCCGTACTGGAACCCGGCGGGCATGGTCTACCTGCCGTACCGCGAGGTCGTCCCGCAGCACCAGGAGAAGTTCGGCAGCCTCGCCAATCACGACTACCTCGGCGGGGTGTGGCCGCTGGGCGGCGCTCCCGGCCGCAACGCCGCGCTCGGCGTCGGCGTGCTGCGCTTCGCGGTGGACGACATCCCTATCACGCCGCGTCCCGGGGCGCTGCGCGCCGGCCTCGACTTCCTCGACTACGGCCTCGACAACGACCCGACCACGCCCGACGAGGGCCAGGCCGACGGCGTCTGGCAGCCGGGCGAGCGGCTGCTCATCGACCCCGACGACCTCTACATGGCGAGCAGCAGCGACCTGGCGATGGTCCTCTCGTACGCGCGGCAGCGGGGCGAGCGCTGGGCCTTCGGCGGCAGCCTCAAGTTCGTGCGCCAGAGCATCCCCGACACGCTGCCGGGCGAGCACGTTACCTCCTTCGGTGCCGGGCTCGACGCCGGCCTGCTCTACATGCCCTCCGACGCGGTCACGCTGGGCGCGGCGATGCACGACATCACGACGACCTACCTGGCCTGGAGCAACGGCACGCGCGAGCTGATCGCGCCGACGCTCGACACCGGCGCGGCGCTGACCTTCCACCCGGCGCCGCGGCACGCGCTCACCTGGGCGCTCGACCTCGCCTGGGGCTTCGAGAACCGCAAGGCCGACGCCCAGCTCAAGCTCGGCGGGATGACGGTGGACGTGCGCACGGGGCTCGAGTACTGGTACCGCAACCTGCTGGCGGTGCGCTCCGGCGTGAACGTCAAGGACCTCGCCTTCGGCACCGGCCTGCGCTACCGGCAGGTGGGCGTGGACTACGCGGCGCAGCTGCACCGTTTCTTCGCCGCCGACGACGCGCAGTTCCCGGACGACACCAACCTCGACGTCACCCACCTGGTCTCCGCGTCGTTCTCCTGGTGACCGCCGCGCCGCGAGGCCGCCACGGGCTTGACTCGCCCGTGGCGGCTTCTTAGTCTGCCGCCGGGAACATCCTGAGCACCCTCGGACCCGGGGAGCGCGGCATGCTGCGTATCGTGGGGCTGGTGCTGGCGGGCGGCGGCGGCAAGGACCTCAGCGTCCTGACCGCCGAACGGGCCGTGGGCGCCGTGCCGTACGGCGGCAAGTACCGCGTCGTGGACTTCGTCCTCAGCAACTGCGCCCACTCCGAGATCAGCCAGATCGGCGTGCTGACCCAGCACGTCCCCGCCTCGCTGCACGACCACATCGGCGCGGGCCGCGCCTGGGGCTTCGACCACCGCGGCGGCGGCGTGCAGATCCTGCAGCCCTACCTGACCCGCAGCGACGCCGAGTGGTACCGCGGCACGGCGCACGCCATCGCCCGCAACTGGGACCGGGTCGAGGCGCTGGGCGCCTCGCGGGTGCTGGTGGTCTCCGGCGACCAGGTCTACCGCATGGACTACCGGCGCATGCTCGCGGTGCACGAGCGGCGCGGCGCCACGGTGACGCTGGCGGTGACCCGCGTGCCGTCGTCCGAGGCGCACCGCTTCGGCATGGTGCAGTTCGACAGCGACGGGCGGGTGACGAAGCTGGAGGAGAAGCCGCGCCGCACCGAGGCCACGCACGCCTCGATGGGGGTCTACCTGTTCGAGGCCGCGGCCCTGGGCGAGCTGCTGCGCGACCGGCCGGCCGACCTGGTGCTCGACGTGATCGAGCCGATGCTCAAGGCGGGCGAGGCCGTCCACGTCCACGAGTTCGCCGGCTACTGGGAGGACGTGGGCACGGTGGCCTCGTACTACCGCTCGAACCTCGACCTGGTCGAGGCCACGCCGCGGCTGGAGCTGCTCAACCCGCGCTGGCCGGTGCTGTCGCGGGACGAGGAGCGCCCGCCGGTGCACGTCGGCGCCGCCGCCGACATCGGGGAGAGCCTGGTCGCCAACGGCTGCCGCGTGGACGGCCGGGTGCGCCGCTCCGTGCTCTTCCCGGGCGCCGTGGTCGAGCGCGGCGCCGAGGTCGTCGAGTCCATCGTGTTCCCGGAGGCGTGCGTCGCAGCGGGGGCGCGGGTGGACCGCGCCATCCTCGACAAGCACGTCCTGGTGGGCGCCGGCGCGGTCGTCGGCCACGGGCCGGCGCCGCGCGCCCCGGGCCTGGCCTGGCTCGACGGCCTGGTGCTGGTGGGCAAGGACGCGCAGGTCCCCGAGGGGATGCGGATCGGGCGCGGCGTGGTGGTCGGCATCAACGCCGACTTCTCCGGCTGCGGCGCGGCCATCGCCGCGGGCGGCTCGCTGCCCAGCCGACTGTGGTACGAGGGCCTGGTCTGATGGCGCGCTACGCCTTCATCCTCGCCGGCGGCCTGGGCAGCCGCCTGTGCCTGCTGTCCGAGATGCGGGCCAAGCCGGCGGTGCCCTTCGGCGGCAAGTACCGCATCATCGACTTCACGCTCTCGAACTGCGTCAACTCCGGCATCTTCGACATCGGGGTGCTGACGCAGTACCGGCCGCTGTCGCTCAACCAGCACATCGGCACCGGCCGGCCGTGGGACCTCGACCGCACCCGCGGCGGCGTGCACGTGCTGCAGGCCTCGCACGGCGCCGGGCAGAGCGAGTGGTACCAGGGCACGGCGGACGCCATCTACCAGAACCTCATCCACCTGCGCCGCCGCCGCGTCGAGCAGGTGCTGGTGCTCTCGGGCGACCACGTCTACAAGATGGACTACGACCGGCTCTACGAGTTCCACCGCTCGACCGGGGCGGCGGTCACGGTGGCGGTCACCGAGGTGCCGGCCGAGGCGGTCAGCTCGTTCGGCATCCTCGAGACGGCGCCCGACGGCTGCGTCATCGGCTTCCAGGAGAAGCCGAAGCGCGCCACCTCGCGGCTCGCCTCGATGGGCGTGTACCTCTTCGACCGCGATGCGCTGGTGCGCTGGCTGGCCGAGGACGCGGCGCTGGCCGACTCGGGGCGCGACTTCGGCAAGGACCTCCTGCCGCGCCTGGTGGCGCGCGGCGAACCGGTCTACGCCTTCCCGTTCGACGGCTACTGGCAGGACGTGGGCACGCTCGACTCGTACTACCAGACGAACCTGGACTTCCTGAAGCCGCAGCCGCCGCTCGACCTGTCCGACCCGGACTGGGTCATCCACACGCAGAGCGCCGACCGGCCCCCGGTGCGCTTCGACGCGGGCAGCGCGGTGGCGCGCAGCTTCATCGCCAACGGCTGCCGCATCGCCGGGCGGGTCGAGAACTCGATGCTGTTCCCGGGCGTCATCGTCGAGGCGGGCGCGGTGGTGCGCGACAGCATCGTCATGCACGACACCCTCGTCGCCCGCGGCGCGACGCTGGACCACGCCATCCTCGACAAGCAGGTGCGGGTGGGGGAGGGCGCGGTGCTGGGCCACGGCGCCGCGGACACGCCGAACCGGGCCTGCCCGGACCACCTGGCGAGCGGCCTGCTCGTGGTGGGCAAGGGGGCGCGGTTGCCGAGGGACCTGCGGGTCGGACGCAACGCCCGCGTCGGCGCCTACGTGACGGAGCGCGACTTCGACGCCGACGTGCCCGCGGGCGGCGTGGTGAACGGCCCGCAGTCCATGCACTGACGCCGGGCGGCGTCTACGTCGGCAGCTTGAGCCGCTGGCCGGCGCGGATGGCGGTGCCGCTCATGCCGTTCGCGCGCTTGAGGGCGGCCACCGACACGCTGTGCCGCCGGGCGATCCCGCTCAGCGTCTCGCCCGGGCGCACCGTGTGCGTCACCAGGGCGCTCGCCCCACGCCGCTTCGCCGCCGCGGACGACTTCACCGGCTTGGGCGCCTTGAGCGCGGCGATCTGCGCCGAGTCCGCGGGCGAGGTGAGGGTGGCCACCGCCTCGTCGGTGCGCACCTTGAGGCGCATGCCGCGCGTGACGCGCGCGCTCTTGAGCCGGTTCCAGCGCATCAGGTCCTGCGTCGTCACGCCGTGGCGCGCGGCGATCGAGGCCAGCGTCTCGCCCCGCTCGACCGTGACGACCGTGCGCCCGTCGGTGGTCGAGTGCCCGTTCAGTTTCGCCGGCAAGCCCCGCTTGAGCTCGGGCACGTAGTCGGTCTTGGTGCGCGGGTCGGCCTCGTCCACGACGAGCTCGGGCGCGCGGCCCGCGCGCGGCGACGACGGCACCGTCAGCACCATGCCGCGGCGCAGCGGGCGCTTCTTGCCGATGCCGTTGACGCGGGCCAGCTCCGGCGCGCCGATCGAGTACTGGCGCGCGATGGACATGAGCGTCTCGCCCTTGCGCACCCGGTGCTTGAGCGTCAGGGTCACGGCCGGCAGCGGCTCGCCGCCCTGCAGGCGCTGCATGAGCAGCTGCCCCTTGTCCTTCGGCACGCGCACGGTGGTGATGCCGCTGGCGCTGCGCGCGGTGGTGTGCAGCACGGCCGGGTTGAGCGACTTCAGCTCCTCGAGCGAGCAGTCGGTCAGGCGGGCCAGCGCCCGCAGGTCCACCGCGCCCTTGAGCGCCACCTCGTCGAAGTCCATCGGCGCGTCCAGCTCGACCGCGGAGAACCCGTAGCGGGCCGGGTCGCGCGCGATGGTCATCGCCGCCATGAACTGGGGCACGTAGTCCTCGGTCTGCCGCGGCAGCTTGAGGTCCCAGTAGTTCGTCGTACCCTGCGCCTTGATGGCGCGCAGCACCGTGCCCTCGCCGGCGTTGTAGGAGGCGAGGGCCAGCGGCCAGTCGCCGAAGATCGAGTACAGGTGCTTCAGGTAGCGCGCCGCGGCGACGGTGGCCTTCTCGGGGTCCTTGCGCTCGTCCACCCACTGGTCCACGGTCAGGCCGAAGAACTTGCCGGTGCTGCGCAGGAACTGCCACGGGCCGACGGCGGCCGAGACCGACCGCGCGTTCACGTTGAAGCCGCTCTCGACGAAGACCAGGTGGACCAGGTCGGGCGGCAGCCCCTCGCGCTGCAGCACGGAGCGGAACAGCTCCATGTAGCGGCCCGAGCGCTTGAGCCAGCGCTCGAAGGTCGAGCGCCCCGCGCCCATGAAGAAGTCCATCCACTTGGCCACCAGCTCGTGGTCCTGCGGCTCGACGTCGGCGATGACGTCGATGGCCTGGGCGTTCAGCACCTGGTCGTCGACCTCGTTGCCGGGCTCGGCCCGGACCGTGCGCAGGTCCTGCTGGGTGGCGTCGTAGAGGTCCGAGAGCCGCTGCCGCAGCACGGCCAGCTCGTCCCCGGCCGCCGGGGTGAGGCTGGCGGGGGTCTCCGGGATGGAGGAGAGCGCCTCCTCGATGGTGCGCAGGGCGGCCGCCGGGTCGCCCGCCTGGCGCAGGCGCAGCGCCGCCTCGTGGGCCCGCCGGGCCGCCGACACCGGGCCGCGCGACGAGTCCGCCGCGACGCCGGCCGGGGAGGGCCCCGGCCCCTGCTGGGCGCGGACGAACCCCGGCACGGCCGCGAGGGCGGCCGCGCAGAGCGATGCGGCGATGGCGGAACGAAAGGTCACTATGGGTGAGACCCCCTGAGGAGGCTGCTTGGTTGGGCCCAGACTTCCCGGCAATCTAGCACCCGGCATACTAGATGCAAATCGGCCCGCGCGACCCTCCACTTGACCGTGGAAGATGCGAGCGGCCCCGCCGTGCGGGCGGGTCCTGGAGCGGCGTGGCGGCCGTGGCCACAACTCGCTTGGCCGTTGACACTTGCGCCGGAGACGGCGTACGTTGCGACGTGCAACGGGGCGGCTTCCCGCTCGGCTCCAGGGAAGGAGAGCTGATGGCAGAGGTGCTCACCGACAGCATCCGGTGGACCGTTTCGACCCGCTCCGGCGGCGAGGTTCTGGCCGTGCGGGTCGGCGAGTCCGGCGTGCAGCTGGGGTTCCTCGGCTGCCCGCGGGGCCTGACGGCGGCCGAGATCGAGGGCTGGCTGGGCGAACTCATCGGCATGGCCGCCGCCACCGCCGAGCCTCCCCTGACAGGTCCGGACGCGCTCCCCGCGCTCCCCATCCCCAGGAGCCTGCACCAGGCCCTCACCGGCCTGCTCTTCCTTCAGGCCGAGGTCTGGGGCGAGCCCGCCGAGCGCGCGCCGATGGGCCTGGTGGTCGTCGAGTGCTGCGGCCGTGTCGCCCTCGGCTGGTCGGGCTCGGGCCGCGTGGCGCTGGTGCGCTCCGGCGAGCCGGCGGAGCCCTCGTGGATCGTCGTCCGCGACGACACGGGCCGGGAAGCCCGCGCCCTGGTGACCGACGGTGACGACCCCTTGAGCGTGCGCGCGGTCTGGAGCACGACCGGTCCCGGCGGCACTTCCGTGGAGGGCGTGCTGGAAGCCGAGTGGCCCGGACGGCGCGTGGCGCGGGCCGAGGAAGCTGCTGAGCCGGTCGCCGAGGAAGCCGAGGAGGCTGCCGCCGAGGCGGTCGCGGAGCCGGCCGCCGGGGAGGTCGCGGAGTCGGAGAGGCTGGAGGTCGAGGAGGCCGGGCAGGCGGTGAGCGAGGCTGCTCCCGCGGGGCGCTCGCGGCCGTTCTGGCACTTCAGGAGCTGGATGGACCGCCTGGCGGAGACAAAGGCCAGGCCGCACGGGCCCGCCCCTCGCGAGCGCGAGCCGGGCGTCGAGGAGCCCATCGCCCCGCTGCCGCCGCCCGATGCGGAGCCCATCGCGCACGACGTGCCCGGAGTGCCCGACCTGCTGCCCGAGCCCGAGCCCGCGCCGCGCTCGCTGCCGGTGCCTGAGGCGATCGCGCCCGAGCCCGCGCCGCGCTCGCTGCCGCTGCCTGAGGCGATCGCGCCCGAGCCGGAACC
>CAZSQE010000082.1:0-7813 GCA_964608905.1 uncultured bacterium
GTGCGGGAGGGGTTACGGGGGGCTCCGGGAGGCGAAGGAAGACCTGCATTCCCCCCGTCCTGCTGGTACAATAGTCGCGGTTCGTTTCATCGGGCCGGGCCCCGCGGGGCGGCGGCCGAACACACCCATCTCCACTGGGAGGGTTTCACCGTGCGCAAGACCGCTACGCTCGTTCTCGCTCTCATGCTCGTCGCCACGGCGGCCTTCGCCGCGGGCGCCGGCCCCTTCTACGCGAAGGGCAGCTACTACGCCGGGACCGTCGGCACCTGGAACGGCGACGCCGGCAACCTGCTCGCGTACAACAGCGGCACCGGCTTCTGGACCGGCGTCGTCACCGCCGACCAGGCCTACGCCCGCCACGAGTTCAAGATCGCCAACGCCGACTGGTCCGAGAGCTACTTCCCCTGGTGCAACCTGTGGGTCCACTGCGGCACCGGCGACCAGGTGACGTTCACCCTCGACACGAACGTCTACGCCGACGGCTGGTTCCCGACCCAGGACATCGTGTGGTCCAGCCACTTCGCGCCCCCGGGCACGACCTTCGAGGTCATCGGCGGCGCCCCCGAGACCGGCAGCTGGGGCTCGGGCACGGCCGCGACCCTGATCGGCACCGTGTGGACGCTCTCCACGCCCATCGCCACCCCGGGCTCGTACGAGGCGAAGTTCCGCGCCACCGGCACCTGGGACATCTGCAACATCGGGACCGAGGGCGCCGGCGCCCCCTGTGGCGCGAACCTGCAGTACACGACGACGGCCGCCAACGAGTTCGTGACCTTCGAGTTCAACCAGGCCACCGGCCGGGCGCGGGTCTTCAACGGCAGCCCGGTCCCCGCGGTCCAGGGCAGCTGGGGCCAGGTCAAGACGCTGTACCGGTAATCGCCGCACCGCAGCACCGAGGGGCGGGCTCGTGCGAGCCCGCCCCTCTCGTTCCGCCCCGGCGGGGCGCCGCCGCCTACCCCTTCACGCCGCCGAGCGAGAGCCCCGACACCAGCCAGCGGTTCAGGACGACGAACAGCGCCATCACCGGCACGCACACCAGCAGGCTGCCGGCGGCGTAGTTGGCCCACTCGGTCTGGAACACGCCGGCCAGGCTCTCGAGGCCCAGCGGCAGGGTGTAGAGGCCGAGGCTGCTGACGACGATGCGCGCCACCAGGAACTCGGACCAGGCGCTCATGAACGAGAACAGCGCGGTGATGGTGAGCGCCGGCGCGGCCAGCGGCAGGGTGACCCGGGTGAAGGCGGTCCACGGCCCGCAGCCGTCGATGAGCGCCGCCTGCTCCAGCTCGACCGGGATGGTGTCGTAGTAGCCGCGCATCGTCCAGACGCAGAACGGCAGGGCGGTGGCGGTGTAGGCGATGGTCAGCCCGGCGAAGGTGTCGAGCAGGTGCAGGGCCTTCATCAGCACGTAGAGCGGCAGCATCAGCATGGTGGCGGGGAAGAGCTGGGTGAGCAGGAACGAGTACAGCCCCAGCCGCCAGCCCGGGAAGCGGAAGCGCGAGAAGGCGTAGGCCGCGGTCGAGGCCAGCGTCACGCCGAAGACGGTCACGGCGAAGGAGACCAGCGCCGAGTTCCGCATCCACAGCAGGAACTGCTTCTCGAACAGGATGGCGTAGTAGGCGTGCAGCGTGGCGTTCTCCGGGATCAGCGCCAGCGAGGTCGAGTAGAGCGAGTCCGTCGGCCGCAGCGACACGGTGACGATCTGCAGGATGGGGTAGATGGTGGCCAGCGAGACCAGGACCAGGAAGGCGTGGGTGAGCACGCTCACGTGCACGGGACGGCGGCGGCCGGCGCTCACTTCGCCTCCTCGAGCGGCGCCGCGCGCCGCAGGACGAAGACGACGAAGCCGAGCAGGATGAGGAACACCACCACCGAGAAGGCGGCGGCGTAGGAGTAGCGGTAGTAGGTGAAGGCGACCTTGTAGATCCAGGTCACCATGATGTGCGTCTGGTCGGCGGGGCGGCCCTGCTGCGAGACCAGCCAGATGACCACCATGTTGTTGAAGGTCCACACCGTGCCGAGCAGCACCGCCGGGGTGAGCACCGGCAGGATCTGCGGCCAGGTCACGTGGCGGAACTTGAGCCACGCGCCGGCGCCGTCGAGTTCCGCGGCCTCGTAGAGGTCGTGCGGGATGGCGGTCAGCGCCCCCAGCGCCACGATCATCATGAAGGGGAAGCCGAGCCAGACGTTGACGATGACCGGGGCGATGAAGGCCCAGGCCGGGTCGGACAGCCACGGCACGGCCGGCAGGTGCAGGCGCTGCAGGATCAGGTTCACCGCGCCGTACTCGTAGTTGAACATGCCCCGCCAGGTCAGGGCCGAGATGTACTGCGGCATGGCCCACGGCAGGATGAGCAGCGTGCGGTAGAGGGCGCGGCCGCGCACCGGGCCGGCCAGCAGCAGGGCGAGGAACAGCCCGATGAGCACGTGGAAGAACACGTTCAGCACGGTCCACAGCAGGGACTTGCCGAACAGCACGTAGAGCACCGGCTGGGCGAACAGCTCCCGGAACTGCGCCAGCCCCACGAACGTGTGGTCCGTGAAGTGGTACAGGCTCATGTTCCGGAAGGCGAGGAAGACGTTGTAGAGCAGCGGGAACAGCACCACCAGCAGCATGGCCACCAGGGCCGGCAGCAGCAGCAGGTAGGGGAACGAGCGCGGCGCGCGGATCGAGGCGTTCACGGCGTCACTTCTTCATGGCCGCGATCAGTGCCACCGCCGCCGCCTGCATGGCGCGCGCCGCCTCGGCCGGGGTCTTGACGCCGTTCATCACGTTCTGCATCTCGGGCCGCATGGCGTCCCAGATGACCCGCATCTCCGGCACCACCGGCATGCGCCGGCCCTTCGCGATCGCCTCGAGCGAGACCCTGAGGTAGGGGTCCTGGACCAGCGAGCTGTCGCCGTAGGCGTCCCGGTGGCTGGGCAGGATGGCCAGCTCGCGCACCGAGCGCAGCGAGGCCTCCGGCGAGGTCAGGAACTCCACCAGCTCGGTGACGAGGGGCATCTTCTCCGCCGGCACGTTCACGCTGATCGAGTAGCCCTTGCTGGCCACCATCGGCTGGGCCCAGGCCCCGCCCGGCATGCGGAACAGCGGGGCGATGCCGAGGTCCACGCCGGCCTTGCGGTAGCCGGACCACGACCACGGCCCGTTCACGATCATCGCCGCCTTGCCCTCCTTGAAGAGGGTCTCGGCGATCTGGTAGTCGCACTCCCGCGGCAGCACCTTCTGGTCGCGCAGGCCCTTGACGAAGGCGAGCGCCTGCGCCATCGCCGGGGTGTCGAGGGTGGGGTGGGCGGCGTCGTCCATGACCCAGCCGCCGTAGCCGCCGAGGAAGGGCACCAGCCAGTACGGCTCGGTCAGGTTCATGGCGAAGCCGTACACGCGGCCGCGGGTGAGCCGCCGGGCCAGCGCGGTGAACTCCTCCGCCGTCTCCGGCGCCTTCGGCACCAGCTTGCGGTTGAAGCAGAGCACGAGGTGGTTGCCGACCTGGTCGGGCGCCGCGTAGACGTGCCCGTCGAGCGTGTCGAGCGAGCCGGGCACGTAGCGGTCGAGGAAGCCGGCGGGCAGGTCGCGGTCGAGCGGGCGGATGGTCTTGAGCAGCGACAGCGGGCCCACCTGGTCGGACGGGCCGAACACCAGGTCCGGGCCGCCGCCGCCGGCGGCCGCGGTCTGGAACTGCGTGCGCAGCTGCTCGGTCTCGTAGGGCGTGTGCTGGATCTCGACGTCGGGGTGCGTCTGCCGGAAGGCCGCGAGGTTGGCCTCGAGGCGCACGCGCTCCTCGGGGTCCATCTGCTCCCAGATGACGATGGTGCGCAGGTCCTTGGCGCCCTTCTTCGGGGCGCAGGCGGGCAGGGTGAGCACGAGCAGCGCGCCGAGCGCGAGCGGGACACACCAGCGGGACCGCTTCATCATCGAGGCCTCCGTCGTCACGAGCGTGGTTCGCCGCCGGAAGCCGGACGCCGCGGCCCGCTGTCGCGGACCGCGGCGCCCGTCGCTCCGGCGGCCGTCAGGGCAGGATGACGAGCCGCTTCACCTGCTGCCGGGCGCCCAGCGAAAGTCGCACGAAGTAGACGCCCGACGCAAGGCGCCGGCCGTGGTCGTCGCGGCCGTCCCACGTCACCTGGTACTGCCCCGCCGGCTGCGAGGCGCGCACCAGCGCGCGCACCAGCCGCCCGCCCAGGTCGTACAGCTCCAGGGCCACCGGCGCGGGGCCGTCCGGGCCGGGCAGGGCGTAGGCGAGCAGCGCCCCGCCGCGCGTCGGGTTGGGCGCCGGGTGGGCCAGCGCCAGCGCGCCCGCCGGCGGCGCCGCCGGGTCCACGGCCACCGGCGGACCCTGGAACGTCGTGCTGGTCTGGGGCGAGGCGTTGCGGAAGCAGGACGTATCGGCCACGCCGCTGGCCACGACGGTGTAGCCGACGTGGGACATGGGGGAGACCAGCAGCCGGACGTAGTGGGGGTCGCCCTGCAGGGTGGCGCTGCGGACGGTCAGCGACGCCGACGGGTTCGCCGTCTGGTAGACCGCGTAGCGCGAGGCCTGGTTGGCGGTGGCCGCGGTCACCGGTTCGGTGAACTGCAGCGTGACGAGGCTGTCCCAGCCGCTGGTTGCCGCCGCCGCCAGCGTCGGCGCGGTGCGGTCGGTGGGATCGGGCACGCCGTCGCCGTCCGCGTCCACGCTGACCAGCTTGAAGTTGTCGAGCACCGGCGGCGTGGCCGAGAGGTTGTTCGGGGCCTGGTCGCCGCCCAGCACGCCGTCCGGCTCGGGGTCCCAGGCCAGCGAGGCGACGAAGCCGATGCGGCAGTTCGCCGGCACGCGGCCCGCGCCCAGCCCGTAGAGCGTGTTCCAGGGGATGGCGATCTCGCTGCCGCCGCCCAGCCCGTTCAGGTGCATGGGGTCGAAGGCGGCCAGGATGGCGGCGCTGGAATCCGCGCTGGTCGTGGCGCTGAGCAGCTTCCAGAAGGACTGGCCGTCGTGGACGCCCTGGTGCTGGTAGGCCCCGAACTGCCAGTCGGGCTTGAACCCGGTGGCGGTGAAGGTGGCGCCGCGCTCCCAGTGGTCGATGGCGGTCAGGTTCGTGAAGCCGTTGGCGCCGTACGGGTCGGTGTCGAGGTAGAGCAGCCACGAGTTGCCCGTGGCGATGCCGCGGATGCCGAGGTAGAGGTAGGTCTCGTCCCACTGGCAGCCGAGGGCCACGATCTCGTTCGCCGCCGGGTTCCAGCCCGAGTCGCCCGAGTCCGCGACCGCCACCGCGCAGGCCGGCCACTCGGCGGGGTTGAAGTAGCCGTCGAGCGTCACCAGCGTGGGCGGCCCGTAGGAGACCGGCACGTCGCCCGCGTTGGTGAGCAGGGCGCAGCCGTTGCCGGCCACGTCCACGACCGCCCCGGGCTGCAGCAGCAGGAGCATGCCGGTGTGGCTCAGCCCCTGGATGGCGGCGTGCACCGCGTTCGAGACCAGGAGGGTCAGGGTCGCGGAGTTGGCGCCGTTGAGGACGGAGCAGCCCGCGTCCAGCGTGGCGTCGGCGACGCCATCGTCGTCCGCGTCGATGGCGATGCCGGTCAGCGTCACCTCGTCGAAGCGCACCGGCTCGTCGAAGGTCAGCGTGAGCTGGCGCGTGACGGGGAAGTAGGTGCCGCTCACCGCCTCCGGCGGCAGCCGGTCGCCGAGGGCCGCGGCGAGGGCCTGCAGCTCCGGCGTGTGCCCCGAGCCGTCCGGCGGCGAGGTGGGCCCGGCGTAGAGCAGGACCTCGAACTTCTGCGTGCCGTGGATCTCGTCGGCCTTCATCAGCGTGCCGCCGACCTCCTTCTGGAACTGCGCGCCGCCGCCGCCCAGCACCCACGCGCCGGTGGCGGCGGTGTTGGGGTTGCGCCGCCCCATGTAGGAGATGTCGGGGGCCCAGACGCGGTCCATCTCGGCGTTGTAGAGCAGGTCCACCAGGTCGGGCGACCAGCCGCTCTGCACGTACTGGGTGTTGGCGCCGACGCGGTACACGACGTCGAGCCAGGGCTGCCCCAGCGTCAGGCGCACGGTCTTCTTCACACCCGAGGCGGTGAAGGTGGCCTGGACCGTGTTGCCCGACGAGGTGTCCACCGACATCGCATAGAAGTCGTGCTGGTGGTTGGGCCCGACGTCGGAGAGGGCGGCGATGTGGTTGCCGTCGTTGTAGTCGCCCTCGGTGCCGTACCAGTACGCGTTGTCGATGCCCACCACGGAGTAGCTGCTGCCGCCGTCCTTCGCGAACACCCAGCAGGCGCGCCCGCCGATGGACTCGAACACGGCGAGGACGCGGTCGTTGTACATCGCCAGCTCGTTGAAGCCGTCGTTGTCGAGGTCGCCGAAGAACGCCCCGGTCGGGTTCGCGTAGAGCCCGCCCGCCCAGCGCGCCGCCTCGGCGTAGACGTTGGCGTTCTTGATGTGCGCCGAGTACTGCCGCTGCCAGCCGGAGATGGGGCCGCCGAGGTAGTCGTGCCAGCCGGTCTCGTGCAGGTTGGTCATGAGCACGTACCAGCCGGCCTCGCGGATGCCGTTGTCGGGCGCGGCCTGGAGCGCGGCGTGGGCGTCGTTCCACAGCGTGCCGTGGTTCTTGCAGTTGCCGCCCGTGCCGGCGCAGTTGCCGTTGCCGTCGCCGCCGGTGGAGTAGGGGACGTAGCCGGCCCAGTGGCCGTACCAGGCGTTGTTGCTGCCGCCGTAGCCGTCCGCGCCGCCGATGGAGGGATAGGTGCCGTTCACGGGCGTGAAGGTGTCGCCGTTGAAGTCGGGGTTGCCCAGCGCCGGGTCGAGCTTCCAGGTGCGCAGCCAGGCGCTCTCGGTCGCGCACTTGTCGATCATCCACAGGTACGTGCCGTAGGCGTACGGCATGTCGGTCGCCCAGTTGCCCAGGGCCGCCGCCATCTCCCAGTCGTCGGCGTAGGTGACCAGCCGGTAGGTGCCCAGCCCCGAGCCGGCCAGCCCGCTCAGGATGGCGAGCGCGCCCGCGCCGTCGCCGCCGTGCATCTTGCCGGTGAAGTCGCCGTCGCGCGGGATGACGCGCAGGCCCGACCCGGAGATGGTGTGGATCTGGCGGTTGTCGTGGCCCGAGCAGTGGGGCCAGTCGTCGAGGATGACGGCGTCGATGCCGTTCGCCTGCCACCAGCTCCCGCTCCAGTCGATGACCCCGTCGCCGGGGTACTGGCCGGGGGTCAGCCACACGCGCTCCGGCACCCAGGCGACGTGCGGCGTGTAGCCGTAGCGCCAGGTGTCCATCGCCACCTGCCGGTCCACCGCCCAGCCGTTCATCGCCCCCTGCAGGAACGGCAGGATGGGCTGGCCGTAGGCCGAGGAGATGACGCCCAGCCAGCCGGCGGTCACGCCGGCGCGCATCCAGGCGTTGAAGTCCACCGGGTCGCCGTTGCGCGCGTCCCACTCGGCGGACGACTGCAGCAGGCCGCCCAAGTGCACGTTCACCGGGATGTTCCTGTCCTGGTGCACGCGCAGGATCTCGTCGAAGCCGCTCGAGCCCTCCGCTCCCGAACGGCCGTGGAACACGTCGCTGTAGCTCAGGCCCTGGTTGCCGAAGTGCATGAAGGCGACGTTGGCCTCGTAGGCGGCCGTCTGGCGGGCGCCGAGCGTGACGACCAGCCGGTCCAGTTCGCGCCCGTGGGCCAGGGTGAGGACCGCGGCCCGGCGGGGTGGGGCGGCGCCGCGCGGCAGCGAGGCGGCCAGCCAGCCCTTCTCGAGGTGGAACGCGGCGCGCCCGGCCTCGAGCGGCGCGCCGGCGTCGCGGGGCGAGGCGGCGAGGCGGGCGGGGACGTCGTCGCCCGGCTCGCCGCCTCGCCCCGCGA
>CAZSQE010000083.1:0-7775 GCA_964608905.1 uncultured bacterium
GGTCTGCCACCGCGCCGCGCGGTGCGGTTGCAGACCCGGGCGGCGGCCCCGCGCGGCGCGGTGGCAGACCCGGGCGGCGGACCCTCGCCGGCACCGCGGCGGCCCGCGCGGCGCGGCGGCGGCCGGCCGCTCCGTTGCAGGGGGGCGCGAAGCGTTCTACGCTGCGCCCATCATGCGGGCCACCGCCGCCAGACTGTCGTCCATGGAGCACGCCGCCGCCCGGGCCGCCCGACGGTTCCCCTGGCGGCTGTTCTTCTCCATCGTCGTCGTCGCCATCTTCGGCTCGGCCGGCGCCACCTTCGGCGTCGTCCAGTGGCTGCGTCGCGACCTGCCCGCACCCGAGCAGGTGGTGACGGTGCAGACGCCCGTCAAGACCACCGTCTACGACGTGCGCGGCCGGGTGCTGCACGAGTTCTACCGCGAGAACCGCTCGCCGGTGCCGCTGCGGCAGATCCCGCGCCACGTGGTCAACGCCACGCTGGCCACCGAGGACCGCAACTTCTACCAGCACTGGGGCGTGGACCTGTGGGGCATCGGCCGCGCCGCGGTCAACAACGCCCTGCACCGCCGCGGCATGCAGGGCGGCAGCACGATCACCCAGCAGCTCGCCCGCAACCTCTTCCTCACCCAGGAGCGCACCGTCACCCGCAAGCTCAAGGAGATGGTGCTGGCCATCGAGCTGGAGCGCGACTACTCGAAGGACCAGATCCTGGAGATGTACTTCAACCAGATCTACTTCGGGGAGGGCGCCTACGGCGTCGAGGCCGCGGCGCGCACCTTCTTCGACCGGCCGCTGGCGCAGCTCACGCTGCCGCAGTGCGCGCTGCTGGTGGGCCTGCCGGCGAACCCCACCCTCTACTCGCCGCGCCGCCGGCCGAAGGCGGCCCTGGCCCGCCGCGCCAAGGTGCTGCGCAACATGCTGGAGACGCGCGCCATCTCGCAGGTCGAGTTCGACAACGCCATGGCCGCGCCGCTCGGGGTCACCCCGGCGCGCTGGAGCAACGACCGGGCGCCCTACTTCATCGAGATGGTGCGCCTGCACCTCGACGAGCGCTACGGCTCCAACGCCGTCTACGAGGGCGGCCTCAAGGTCTGGACCACGCTCGACATGGACCAGCAGCAGATCGCCGAGCGCGCCCTCGACCGCCACCTCGCCGCCCTGGAGGCCCAACTGAAGCCGCGCGCGACGCGGGCCGGCTTCGTCCCGCGGGAGGGCGCCGGGGGCGTGGCCGGCCCCGTCACCCCGTACCTGCAGGGCGCCTTCGTCGCGCTCGACGCCCGCACCGGCGCCGTGCGCGCGCTCATCGGCGGGCGCGACTGGAACCACAGCAACTTCAACCGCGCCGTGCAGGCGCAGCGCCAGCCCGGCTCGACCTTCAAGCCGTTCGTCTACGTGGCGGCGATGGACAACGGCTTCAAGCCCACCGACCTGATCGTGGACGCGCCGGTCTCCTTCCCCGGCGGCTCCGGCGGCAAGCCGTACCAGCCGCAGAACTACGACCGCAAGTTCCGGGGCACGATCACCCTGCGCTACGCGCTGCAGCAGTCGGTGAACGTCCCCACCGTCAGGCTGCTGCAGAAGGTCGGGGTGGCGCAGGTGTCGAGCTACGCGCGCCGCCTGGGCGTGCTGAGCCCGATGGGCCAGAACCTCTCGCTGGCGCTGGGCAGCAGCGAGGTGAACCTGCTCGAGCTGACCTCGGCCTACGCGGTGTTCGCCAACCGCGGCATCCGCAACGACCCGCTGTTCGTGCTGCGGGTCGAGGACCGCGCCGGCACGGTGCTCGAGCGCAACGCGCCGCACCCGGTCGAGGTCCTGTCCGAGGAGACCGCCGCGGTCATGACCTCGATGCTGCGCAGCGCCCTCGACCACGGCACCGGCTACTCCGCGCGGGCGCGCGGCTTCACCCTGCCCGCCGCGGGCAAGACCGGCACGATGGACGAGTACATGGACGCCTGGTTCGTGGGCTACACGCCCGGCCTGGTGGCGGGCGCGTGGGTCGGCTACGACGTGAAGCGCCCCATCGGCCGGGGCATGACCGGCGCGCGCGCGGCGCTGCCCATCTGGACCGACTTCATGCTGGAGGCCACGCGCGGGCAGCCGGTCGAGGACTTCCCCATGCCCGCCGGGCGCGTCTCGCTGTTGGTGTGCACCGAGAGCGGGATGCTGGCGACCGAGAACTGCCAGCACGTGACCGACGAGACCTACGAGGAGGGCGCCGCGCCGGCCGACTACTGCACCGCGCACCCGGGGGCGCCGCTCGAGCCCACGTCGCCCGAGGCCTTCCCGCCCGGGGACGAGGCCCCGCCGGACGAGGCGCCGCCGCAGGAGTAGCTACTCGATCCGCTCCAGGACCAGCTCGGGCGCCGTCACCGGCCCCGGGCCGACGCGGAAGCAGGCGCGGGCGCGCTCTACCGCCGCCGGGTCGTCCTTGGCCAGGTGCAGCTCGGCGATCGCGTCGCCGGCGGCCACGGGGTCGCCGACGCGGCGCCGCACCAGGATGCCGACGCGCGGGTCCACCTCGTCCTCCTTGGCGCGCCGCCCGCCGCCGATGGCGACACCCAGTTCGCCGAGGGCGAAGCTGTCCACCGCCTCGAGCACGCCGGAGGCCTGCGCCGCGACCGGCAGCCGCACCGGCGCCGCGGGCAGCCCGTCCGCCTTCTCGACGCTCGCCGGGTCGCCCCCCTGCGCCCGCACCAGCTCGACGAAGCGCTCCCAGGCCGCGCCCGAGTCGAGCGCCTGCCGGGCCCGCTCGCGCGCCTCGTCCGCCGGCGCCGCGCCCGCGAGGCTCAGCATGAGCGCGGCCAGCTCGAGCGTCAGCTCGCGCACGTCGGCCGGGCCGCCGCCCTTGAGCACGGCGATGGACTCGGTCACCTCCAGCGCGTTGCCCACGGCCTCGCCGAGCGGCTGGCTCATGTCGGTGACCCGCGCCCCGGCCGCGCTCCCGAGCGAGCGCGTCACGGCGATGAGCCGGCGCGCCAGCCGGGCGGCGTCCTCGCGCGTCTTCATGAAGGCGCCGCTGCCGCACTTCACGTCGTAGGCCACGGCCCCGGCGCCCTCGGCGACCTTCTTGCTCACGATGCTGGGGACGATGAAGTACTCGCGCTCGACGGTGGAGGTCACGTCGCGCAGCGCGTAGAGCAGGCCGTCGGCCGGCGCGAGGTCGGGCCCCTGGCCCACCATGACCACGCCGATGCGGTCGAGTTGGGCGCGCATCGCGTCGGGCTCGAGCCGGGTGCGGAAGCCGGGGATGGACTCGAGCTTGTCGAGCGTGCCGCCGGTGTGGCCGAGCCCGCGGCCCGAGACCATCGGCACCAGCACGCCGCAGGCGGCCACGAGAGGCGCCAGGACGAGCGAGATCTTGTCGCCCACGCCGCCGGTCGAGTGCTTGTCGGCCGAGGGCCGCCCGAGGTCGGACCAGTCGAAGGTGCGGCCCGAGCGCAGCAGCGCCTCGGTCAGCGCCTCGGTCTCGCGCACGTCGAGGCCGTTCAGGAACGCGGCCATGAGCCAGGCGCTCACCTGGTAGTCGGGGATGCGCCCCTGCAGGTGCCCGGCGACGAAGGCCTCGATGTCGGCGACGGCGTGGGTGCGGCCGTCGCGCTTCACCCGGATGAACTCGCGCGGGTCGAGCACGGCGCTCAGTACCCCTTCCCTTCCGTCTTCTCCCCCCGCACGATCTTCACGCCCGCCGAGGCGCCGATGCGCGTGGCGCCGGCGGCGACCATGGCCTCCGCCTCCTCCTTGGTGCGCACGCCGCCCGAGGCCTTCACGCCCATCTCGGGCCCCACCGTCTCGCGCATCAGGTGGATGTCCTCCACCGTCGCGCCGCCGCCGGCGAAGCCGGTCGAGGTCTTGACGAAGTCGGCGCCGGCGGCCTTGGCCAGCGAGCAGCCCATGATCTTCTCCTCGCGGCTGAGCAGCGAGGTCTCGAGGATGACCTTGACCAGGGCCTGGGGCGCGGCGGCCTGCACCACGCCGCGGATGTCCTGCTCGACCAGGGCGTAGTCCTTCGACTTGAGCGCCCCGATGTTGATGACCATGTCCACTTCCTCGGCGCCCTGCTCGACCGCGCGCTTCGTCTCGTAGGCCTTGACGTCCGGGGCGTGGGCGCCCGAGGGGAAACCGATCACCGTGCAGACTTTCGCGCAGCTGCCCTGGAGCAGGTCGCGGCAGAGCGGCACCCACACCGGGTTCACGCAGACGGAGGCGAAGCCGAACTGCGCCGCCTCGGCGCAGATCTTCTCGATGTCGGCGCGGGTGGCGTCGGGCTTCAGCAGCGTGTGGTCGATGAGCGAGGCCAGCCCGTCCGAGGCCGGGCAGTAGCCGGTGGTCGCGACCACGCGCGCCGCGCCCGCCTCGTGCAGGGCGCGCGTGTCCTCGGGCCCGCGCGAGGTGGACACGCCGAAGAGCTGGTAGCGCTCGGCGGTCGCCGGGTCCTGCACGGCGTGGGTGGCGCGCCACGCGGCCGCGTCGCGCGGCGCCGCCGGCGGGGCCCCGGCGGGGGCCGCCGGACCGCGCTTCAGCGCCGCCAGGACCTGGCGGGTGATCTCCTCGACCAACTCGTCGCGCTCGCCGCTCATCGTCCCTTCAGCTCCTGCAGCCGGAACGCGCTGGGCAGCAGCTCGGCGAGCCGCCGCTTCAGGATGCGCCCGCGCGCGTCGCGCCAGTAGACCCAGGCGTTGGGCGCGAACTCGTGCAGCACCTGCCGGCACGAGCCGCAGGGGGGCGCACCGCGGCCGTCGCGCGCGGTCACGGCGATGGCGGCGAACCCGGTCGCGCCCTGGCTGACCGCCTGCCACACGGCGTTGCGCTCGGCGCAGATGGTCAGCCCGTACGAGACGTTCTCGACGTTGCAGCCGTGGAAGACGCGCCCGTCCTTCGCGAGCAGGGCCGCTCCCACCGGGAAGCGCGAGTACGGCGCGTACGCGCGGCGCCGCGCCTTGACGGCCTCCGCCATGAGTGCCTTGGGGGTCATGCCCTTGCCCATGCCTCCTCCGCGTTCGCGCCGCCCGCCCGTCGCGCGGCCCGAGTGTACACGATGCTCCCTCCGGTGTTCCGCTCAGCCCCGCCGCGCCGCGGCCACCGCCTCGGCCCGCAGCCGGAAGTGGTCCGCGGCCTGCGCCACCCACTCGGCGCGCTCGCCCACCAGCGACGTCAGCTTGACCGGGCGGCCGTCGCGCACGTAGATGCGCGTCACCCGCTTGCCGATGGTGCACATGATCTCGTAGGGCAGCGTGCGGCTGCCCTCGGCGACCTCCTCGAGGGTCAGGGACGAGCCGTCCTGGTCGCCGAAGAGGACCACGTCGTCGCCGACCTCCGCTTCGGGGACCGGCGTCAGGTCCACCATGGTCAGGTCCATCGTCACCCGGCCGACGATGTCCAGGCGCCGCCCCCGCACCAGCATGTGGCCCTGGTTCGACAGGAGCCACGAGTAGCCGTGGCCGTAGCCCACGGCCACCACGCCGATGCGCATCGGCCGCGGCGTGACGTAGGAGCGGCCGTAGCTGACGGTCGCGCCCGCCGGCAGGTCGCGCACCTGCACGAGCCGGCTCTTGAACGACATCACCGGCGCCAGGTCCAGCTGCGCCCGGTCGTTGGGCGGCCGGTGGCCGTAGGCGAGCAGGCCGACCCGCACCCAGTCGAAGCGGGCGTCGGGCAGGTTGGCCACGCCGGCGCTGTTCGCGGCGTGCAGCCGCGGCGGCCGGATGCCGTGTTCGGCGAGGTGCGCGGCCAGCGCGCGGAAGCGGCGCACCTGGTCCCCGGCGAACGACGGGTCGGCGGCGTCGGCGTCGGGGAAGTGCGTGAAGAGGCTGGCCAGCCGCAGGCCCGGCAGCGCGATCATGGCGGCGAGGAAGGCCCCGGCCTCCCCCTCGCCCACGCCGGTGCGGCCCATGCCGGTGTCCACCTCGACGTGGACTCGCACGGCGCGGCCGGTGCGCACCGCCTCGGCCGACAGCTCGCGCGCGAAGGTCAGGTCGCAGACCGTGGGGTCGAGCGAGTGCGCCACCGCCTCGCGGATCTCGCTCGGCAGCAGCGGCGAGAGCGCGACGATGGGCAGGCGGCAGCCGGCCTGGCGCAGCTGGATGCCCTCGTGCAGGGTGGCCACGCCGAGGCAGGCCACACCCTCGTCGGCCGCGGCCTGGGCCATCTCGACCGCGCCGTGGCCGTAGGCGTCGGCCTTCACCACCAGCAGGATGCCGCGCTCCGGGCCGCCCGGATCCGTCCCCGCCCCCACCAGCGCCCGCACCGCGCGCAGGTTGGCGGAGAAGCGGTCGAGGTCCACTTCGACCCAGGTCGAGACGGGCATGCCCATGCGGGCCCTCCGGGTTCGGCTTCTCGGCCCGCGAGCGGCCGGGAACGACGCATCCCGACTGCGGCGCCGGAGAAAGGCTGGTAGCATAGGCAGCGCTCGGCGGGCGCGCAAACACCGGGGGACGGGCGATGGACTGGAACCTGCTGCTGGCGTTGGCGACGGGCGTGGGACTGGCGGCGGCCGCGGGCCTGCGCGCCTTCCTGCCCGTTCTGGCGGTCGGGCTGGCGGCCCGCTTCGGGCTGCTCGAGCTGCGCCCGGGCCTCGAGTGGCTGGCCGGCGCGCCGGCGCTCTGGGCGCTGGGCACGGCGACCGTGCTCGAGTTGGCCGCCGACAAGGTGCCGGTGCTCGACCACGCGCTCGACGCGCTCGGCACGGTCCTGCGGCCGGCCGCCGCCGCGCTCGGCGCCTTCGCGGTGCTGCAGGGCTGGGGCACGCCCTGGGCGCAGCTCTTCGCGCTGGCGATGGGCGTGGGCGCGCTCGCCGTGCACGGCGCCAAGGCGCACGTGCGCGTCGGCAGCAGCGCCGTGACCCTCGGCGCGGCGAACCCGGTCCTCTCCGTCCTCGAGGACGTGGCCTCGTTCCTGCTCGTCGCGCTCGCCGTGCTGGTGCCGCTCGTGGCGCTGGCGTTCGTGGTCCTGCTCGCGTACGCCCTCGCCCGGGCCTTCCGCCGGAGGCGGACGGCCTGAGGAGCGGGGAGTCGGCCCGACCGGTCGCCGGCTCCCGTGGTCCGAACCCGAGAATGTGCTTGACAGGCTTTCGGGCTCGCGTGCCGTTTCGACCGTCGCTCCGTTCTGGCGGTTCACCAGGACGCGTGCGGCGGGCGGGCGTGCGATTTCGAGCCTGGTTTTGAGATCGCGCTCGGACCGAGTCGCGTTGTGCGGCGTGCGGGCGTCTGAGAGAGCCGAAAACGGGCATGCTAGACTGCGTGCACCAGCCCCCGTGACCCGCGCTCGATGCAAGCGCAGCCCGCCCCCGCGGAGTCACGAAGATGACCAGCTACAAGCTCTCCCACCTGTCGGACCAGTCCCTGCTCCGTGAGCTCCGGTCGCTCGTATCCCAGGACCGCGCCACCACCGCGATGCTCGTCGCGCACGTGGGCGAGGTCGACTCGCGCCGGTTGTACGCGCCGGGCGGCTATCCGTCGATGCATGAGTACTGCGTCCGGGAGCTGCACTTCTCCGAGGACATGGCCTACAAGCGCATCCAGGTCGCTCGCCTGGCCCGCCAGTTCCCCGGCATCCATGCGATGCTGGCCGATGGACGGCTCCACCTGAGCGCGGTCCTCACGCTCTCGGCCCATCTAACGCAGGACAACGCGCAGGAGTTGTTGGACGCCGCGGCTCACAGGACCCGCGCGGGCATCGAGCAACTCCTCGCCGAGCGTTTCCCCCAGCCCGACCTGCCGACGCTGATCGCCCCGCTGGCGCCTTCGACTTACGCCGGCCAACTCGCCCCGGGGCGAGT
>CAZSQE010000084.1:0-2898 GCA_964608905.1 uncultured bacterium
CTGGAAGGGCATGGCCGGGCTCGGCTACCATCGCCCGGCCATGCCCTTCCAGCTTCGCAGCCCGTTCGCCCCCGAGGGGGACCAGCCGGAGGCCATCCGCCAACTGGTGGAGGGCCTGGGACGCGGTGACCGCCACCAGACGCTGCTCGGCGTCACGGGCTCGGGCAAGACCTTCAGCATCGCCAACGTCATCGCCCGGTACGGCAAGCCGACGCTGGTCATCTCCCACAACAAGACGCTGGCGGCCCAGCTCTACGGGGAGTTCCGGCAGTTCTTCCCCGACAACGCCGTGGGATATTTTATCTCTTATTACGACTACTACCAGCCCGAGGCCTACGTCCCCTCGACCAACACGTACATCGCCAAGGACGCCAGCATCAACGACGACATCGAGCGGCTGCGCCTGCAGGCGACCTCGATGCTGCTCGAGCGCGAGGACGTCGTCATCGTCGCCAGCGTCTCGTGCATCTACGGCCTGGGCGCCCCCGAGGACTGGGTCGGCCTGCGGCTGGACGCGCGGGTGGGGGAGCGGCTGACGCGCCGCGACATCCTCGAGAAGCTGGTGGCCATCCAGTACACGCGCAACGACGTCGCGGTCGAGCGCGGCGCCTTCCGCGTGCGCGGCGACGTCATCGAGGTGCACCCGGCCTACGAGGACGTGGTCGTGCGCATCGAGCTGGACGACGACGTGGTGGCGCGCCTCTCGGCGCTGGACCCGGTCACCGGCCAGGTGCGGCGCCGCACGGAGCGGCTGGCGCTCTACCCGGCCAAGCACTTCGTCACGCCGGAGCCGCGCATGCAGGCGGCGCTCGACGGCATCCGCGCCGAGCTGCGCGAGCGGCTGGCGGTCTTCCGCGCCGAGGGCAGGCTGCTCGAGGCCCAGCGCCTGCAGCAGCGCACCGAGTACGACCTCGAGATGCTCGCCAACATCGGCACCTGCCCCGGGGTCGAGAACTACTCGCGGCACCTCTCGGGCCGCGCGCCCGGCTCGCGCCCGGGCTGCCTGCTGGATTACTTCCCCAAGGATCCCGAAGGCAACCCCGACTTCCTGCTCGTGATCGACGAGTCGCACGTCACGGTGCCGCAGATCGGCGGCATGTACGAGGGCGACCGCTCGCGCAAGCAGACGCTGGTGGACTTCGGCTTCCGCCTGCCCTCGGCGCTCGACAACCGGCCGCTGCGCTTCGCCGAGTTCGAACGGCAGGTCGGGCCGGCGATCTACGTCTCGGCCACGCCGGCCGACTTCGAGCTGGAGCGCTGCCGGGGCGTGGTGGTCGAGCAGCTCATCCGGCCCACCGGGCTGGTGGACCCCGAGGTGGTGGTCAAGCCGGTGGCGAACCAGGTGGACGACCTGCTCGAGGAGATCCGCCAGCGCGTCGCGCGCCGGGAGCGTGTGCTGGTCACGACGCTGACCAAGCGCATGGCCGAGGACCTCACCGACTACTTCGGCGAGATGGGCGTGCGGGTGCGCTACCTGCACAGCGACATCGACGCGCTCGAGCGGGTCGAGATCCTGCGCGGGCTGCGGCTGGCCGACTTCGACGTGCTGGTGGGCATCAACCTGCTGCGCGAGGGCCTCGACCTGCCCGAGGTGACGCTGGTGGCCATCCTCGACGCCGACAAGGAGGGCTTCCTGCGCTCCGAGCGCTCGCTCATCCAGACCGCCGGCCGCGCGGCGCGCAACGTGAACGGGCGCGTCATCCTCTACGCCGACAGGATGACCGACTCGATGCGGCGGGCGCTGGACGAGACCGGCCGCCGCCGCGTCAGGCAGCTCGCCTGGAACGCCGAGCACGGTGTGACGCCCCGCACCATCGTCAAGAGCGTCGAGCAGGTGCTGCAGGCCACCGGCGTGGCCGACGCCATCCGCGCCGGGGAGGACCCGGCCGCGCTGCTCGCCGCGGCGGGCCGGGACGACCCGCAGGAGCTGATGGCGCGGCTGGAGGCCGAGATGCTGGAGGCGGCGAAGCGGCTGGAGTTCGAGCGGGCCGCCTCGCTGCGCGACCGGCTCGACGACCTGCGGGCGACGCTGGCCGGGGTCGAGAAGATCGGGGTGCGTCCCGCCGGGGCCGGCCGCCCGGCCGGGGCCGCCGAGCCGCGCCGCCGCTCGCACCGCTTCGGAAAGGACCGCTGACCATGCTCGAGGCCATCGCGCTGCCGCTCGTGAAGTACGCGCTCTCCGAGGACGTGGGCACGGGCGACATCACCACGCTGAACTCCATCCCCTCGGGGGTGAGCGCGCGCGCGGTGATCGTCACCCGCGAGGACGGCGTGGCCGCCGGCATCGACGTCGCCCGGCTGACGTTCCGCGAGGCCGAGCCGCGGCTCAAGTTCCGCCCGCTGGCCCAGGACGGCGACCGGCTCCGGGCCGGCGCGGCGCTGGCGCAGGTCACGGGCGAGGTCGGCGGCATCCTCAAGGCCGAGCGCACCGCGCTCAACTTCCTGCAGCGCATGTGCGGCGTGGCCAGCCTGACGCGGCGCTTCGTGGACGCGATCGCCGGCACCGGCGCGGTGATCCTCGACACGCGCAAGACCACGCCGGGGCTGCGCTACCTCGAGAAGTACGCGGTCAAGTGCGGCGGGGGCGAGAACCACCGCTTCGCCCTGTGGGACATGTACCTGGTCAAGGACAACCACATCCGCGCCGCCGGCGGCGTGACGTCGGCCATCGAGCGCGTCCTGCGCACGCGCCACGGCGACCTGCTGCTCGAGGTCGAGGTCGAGTCGCTCGACCAGCTGCGCGAGGCGCTGCGGCCCGAGGTGGACCGCATCCTGGTGGACAACCGGCCGCCCGACGAGGTGCGCCGCGCGGTGGCGGTGGTCGACGAGTGGTGCGCCGCCCACCCGCCCGACAGCCCGCGCATGCGCCCCGGGGCGCGCCGCTGGCCCGAGGTCGAG
>CAZSQE010000084.1:2908-7763 GCA_964608905.1 uncultured bacterium
GACCTCGGGCGGCATCACGCTGGCGAGCGCCCGCGCTTACGCCGGGACCGGGGTGGACTACCTCTCCATCGGGGCGCTGACCCACTCGGCGCCCGCCCTCAACCTGAGTCTGGAGATCGAGGACGTTGGGTAGCACCTTCGACCGGGTGCGCTTCGGCGAGCGGCTCCACACCGGCCGGCTGGGCCGCGTGCTCGTCGCCCGCGCGAGCGTGGGCTCGACCAACGACGAGGCGTGGGCGGCCTTCGCCGCCGGCGCCCCGGACGGCACGGTGGTGGTGGCCGACGCGCAGACGGCGGGCCGCGGCCGCCTCGGCCGCGCCTGGCACACCGCGCCGGGCAAGTCGCTGGCGCTTTCGGTGCTGCTGCGGGAGGGCTGCGAGCCGGCGGCGCTCGGTCTGCTGCCGCTGGCGGCGGGGCTGGCGGCGGCCGAGGCGCTGGCCGCGCTGGGCGCGCGCCCCGCGCTCAAGTGGCCGAACGACGTGCTGCTCGCCGGGCGCAAGGTCGCGGGCGTGCTGTGCGAGACGCGCCGCGGCGGCGCCGTGGCCGGCGTCGGCATGAACCTCGGCCAGGCCGCGGCCGACTTCCCGCCGGAGATCGCGGCGACGGCCACGTCGCTCACGCTGGCGGGGATCGCCGTCGCGCGCGAGGACGTCGCCGCCGCTCTTCTCGACGCGCTCGAGGCGCGCTGGGACGCCCTGCGGCGCGACGGGCCGGCGGAGCTGCTCGCGGCGTGGTCCGCGCGCGCGGGGGACGGCACGCTCACCGGGGTGGCGCTGGCGGACGGCGCCGAGACCGCGGTGCGGGCCGGCGACCTCGACCTCGGCGCGGCGGAGGCGCGGGTATGAGCGACGGGGCGCGGCCGGCGGGGGAGATGAGCTTCCTGCAGCACCTCGAGGAGCTGCGGGGCGCGCTGGTGCGCGCCACGCTGGCCTGCCTCGCCGGGGCGATCGGCGGCTGGTGGCTGGCGCCCATCGTGCTGCAGGACATCATCCAGCGCACCGTCAAGCGCGTGGTCGTGCTGGCCCCGGTCGAGGCCTTCAGCGAGCGCATCAAGCTGTCGCTGGTGCTCGGCCTGTGCATCGCCCTGCCCATCGTCTTCGTGCAGATCTGGGGCTTCGTCGTGCCCGGGCTGTTCCGGCGCGAGCGCCGCATGGTGCTGCCGGTGGCGCTGCTCTCGATGGTCCTCTTCCTCACCGGGGCGTCGGCCTCGTACTTCTACGTCACCCCGCTGGTGGCGCGGGTGATGGAGGGCTTCCTGCTCCCGGGCATGGAGCAGCAGATCCGGGTCGGCGAGCTGCTCTCGTTCCTCTACAATCTCTCGCTGTCGTGCGGGCTGGTGTTCCAGTTGCCGCTGGTCACCATGCTGCTCACGGCCCTGGGTCTCGTGAGCCCGGGCAGCCTGCTGCGGCAGTGGCGCTACGCGATCGTGGCCGTCTTCCTGGTGACGGCGATCATCACCCCGGGCGACGTGGTCATCGCCCAGCTCATCATGGGCGTGCCCATGATGGGCCTGTACTTCCTGAGCGTGGGACTCTCGTGGCTGGTGGCGCGGCGCCGGGCCCGGACTTCGCCCGGGCCCCCCGACGGCCCCGGGTCCGGCGCGTCCATCGTGGAGGAGCGAGACGGTGCCTGAGCGACGCGTGCGTCGGCGGACGGGCGGCAGCGGGCTGCTGACCGTGGACATCGGCAACAGCGACACGGTGGTGGGGCTCTTCCGCGGCGCCCGCCTGGCGGGCTTCTGGCGCCTCACCAGCGGCCGGCTCACCGCCGACGAGGCGATGATGCTGCTCGCGCACGCGCTGGGCGGCGGGCCGGGCGTCCGCGGCCCGCGCCGGGGCGCCCAGGCGTCCCGTGGGTCCGGGTCCGTGTCCGGCGCGGTGCTGTGCTCGGTCGTGCCGCGGCTCACGCCGGCGTGGGCCGAGGCGCTCGAGCGGTCGGCCGGGCGGCCCCCGCTCGAGGTGACGGCGGAGCTGGTGCGCGAGCTGCTCCCCATCCGTTACCACGACCCGAGCGCGGTCGGCGCCGACCGCATCGCCAACGCGCTGGCGGCGCGCGAGCTGTACGGCGCGCCGGTCATCGTCGTGGACCTGGGCACGGCCACCACCTTCGACTGCGTCTCGGCGGAGGGCGCCTACCTGGGCGGCGCCATCTCGCCCGGCGTCGGGACCTCGGCGGAGGAGCTGTTCCGCCGCGCCGCCCGCGTGCCGCGCGTGGACCTGCGGCGGCCGGAGCGGGCGCTGGGCCGCACGACCGAGGAGTCGCTGCGCTCCGGCGTCCTGTGGGGCGCGGCCGGGCAGGTGGACGCGCTGGTGCGCCGGCTGGCGCGCGAGATGAAGGGCAAGCCGCGGGTCATCGCCACCGGCGGCTGGGCCAGGGTGGTGGCGCCCGAGTGCGAGACCGTCCAGGCCGTGGACGAGGCGCTCACGCTCAAGGGGATGCGACTGCTGTGGGAGGTCTGCGCGTGAGGCTGTCGCCGTCCGCGCTGTGGGCCGCTTGCTTGCTGGCCGCGTGGTTCCCCGCGGCCGCGCCGGCCGCGGGCACGAGCGACCCGGCCGCGGCGGAGGGCGCCCGGACGAACGAGCAATTCCCCCACGCCGACACGCTCGACGAGGACCTGAGCGACAGCACGGCGATCCTGCGGCTCGTCCGGGAGCTGGCCGACCCGGCGCTCGAGGGCCGCGGCGTGGGCACGGACGGGCTCGAGCGGGCCGCGGCGCTGGTCGAGCGGTGGATGAGCTGGCGCGGGCTCGGCCTCCAGCCCGCGGGCGACGACGGCGGCTGGAGCCAGTGGTTCGAGGTCACGACCGGCGCCGAGGTCGCCCAGCCCACCTCGCTCGCCCTGCACGGCCGCGTGACCGGGGCCGGGCCCCACTTCCAGCCGCTCGGCTTCTCGACCAGCGGCACGCTCACCGCGCCGGTCGTCTTCGCCGGCTACGGCATCACCGCCCCGGGTTACGACTACGACGACTACGCCGGGCTCGACGCCCGTGGCCGCATCGTGCTCGTGCTCACGAACGAACCGGGCGAGCTGGACTCGACCAGCCGCTTCGACGGCACGGTGAACACCCCCTTCGCCGAGTTGCGCACCAAGGCCATCAACGCGCGGGAGCACGGAGCGGTGGGGATGCTGGTGGTGAACGGGCCGCGCCACCACGCCGGCGAGCCGGTGCGCGCGCCGCGCGCCGACGGCCAGGGCTACATGACCAGCGGCCTGGCCGCTGGGTGGGTCTCGGACTCGCTCGGGGAGGCGCTGTTGAGCGGCGCCCGACCCGGACCCACGCAGCGCGTGGGTACCCCTCGCGCGGGTACCCCGACGCTGGCGGCGGCGCAGTGGGCCATCGACAGCACGGGCCGCCCGCACGGCTTCGCGCTCGCCGACTCGGTGACGCTGACGGTGACGCTGGAGCGCACTCGCGCGCGCATCCGCAACGTGGTCGGGCGGCTGCCCGGCCGCGACACGACGCGCGTGCTGGTCGTCGGCGCCCACTTCGACCACCTCGGCTACGGCGGCGAGCGCTCGCTCAGCCCCGACCAGCGCGTACCGCACCCGGGCGCCGACGACAACGCCTCGGGCACCGCCGCGCTGCTGGGCGTGGCCGGGCGGCTCGCCGAGCGCGTCCGGCGGGGCTGGCGGCCGGAGCACGACGTGATCTTCGCCGCCTTCACCGGCGAGGAGATGGGCATCGTCGGCTCGTCGCACTTCGTGGACCGCCCGCCGCGGCCCCTCGAGCGCGTCGAGGCGATGCTCAACATGGACATGGTCGGCCGGCTGCGCGACGACAAGCTCATGGTCATGGGCACGGGCACCGCCGCGGAGTTCCCGGACCTGGTCGCGAACGTGAACCGCGACGCCGGCGGCTTCGCCCTCACGACCACCGGCGACGGCTACGGCCCCAGCGACCACTCCTCGTTCTACAAGCGGCAGGTGCCGGTGCTGATGCTCTTCACCGGCGCCCACACGGACTACCACAGCCCCCGCGACACCTGGGACAAGATCGACGGGCCCGGCCTGTCGCGGGTGGCGCGCTTCGCCGCCGCGCTGGTCGAGTCGCTCGACGCGCGCCCGCGCGTCGCCTACGTGAAGGCGAAGGCCGACAGCGCCATGGGGCGCATCGCCGGCGGCAGCGGCTACGGCGCCTACCTCGGCACCATCCCCGACTTCTCCCGGACCGAGGGCGGCGTGCTCATCTCGGGCGCGCGGGAGGGCAGCCCGGCGGCGCAGGCCGGGCTGGTCGCGGGCGACGTCATCGTGAAGTTCGACGACGTGACGGTGGACAACCTGTACGACTACGCCTACGCCCTGCGCTCGCGGAAGCCGGGCCAGACGGTGCGGCTGACCATCCGGCGCGGGGACGAGCGGCGGGTGGTGCCGGTCACGCTGGGGAAGCGGCCGTGAGCGCGGGGCCGCCGGTCTAGGCGGCCAGCGCCATCATGGAGCGTTCGAGGTGGTCGAGCTCGGCGATGAGTTGCACGAGCTCGTCTTGGCGGGCGGCCAGCATCTTGTATTCGGTGAGGGGCACCTCGTCGAGCGCGGCGCGCGCGGCGTCGGCGCGGTCCATGGCGCGCGCGAGCTTGGCTTGGTAGTAGGCGGTGGCGACGCGGCGCGCGATGCGCGAGGCGATGCGCGAGACGCGCGCCTTGGCGACGGCGAGCGCGTGGGGGGTGGCGGCGAGCGCGCCGTGGGCGATGAGTTCGCGGGGGCTCGTGCCGAAGCGGTCGGCGGCGCCGATGCGCCAGGCTTTGAACCACACGCGGCCTTCGCGGGCGTCGTGGGTGACTTCGGCGGTGACGGCGTGGCCGCGGCCGCCGTCGAAGTAGGTGCGGGTGTAGGTGCCGGGGGTGCCGGGCTTGGTGG
>CAZSQE010000085.1:0-7726 GCA_964608905.1 uncultured bacterium
CGCCCGCCCGGGCGGCCCGCCGGGCCGGGTCCCCCGGTCTCGCGGTGAGGCCGTTCACGTCACCTCCTCCAGAACCCCAGGCGACGATGGTGGAACGTCTCGCCCAGGGTCAGGTAGTAGTTCGAGCGACCGGCCTCGGCGAGCGCGTAGGCGAGGAAGAGAGGGCCGACGGGCGTGCCGAAGCCCAGGAAGGCGCCGCCGGAGGCGAGGCCCCCGTCGAGGCGGATGTCGCTCCTCGTCGCGAACACGTTGCCGTACTCCGCGGTCAGACCGCCATAGAGCGGCAGCACCGGCAGGGCCGACAGCCGCCGGTAGACCGTCACCCGCGCGAGCGCCGCCTGCTGACCGGCCAGCTCGTCGTGCTCCATGCCACTGAGCCGGGCGAAGCCGCCCAGCGAGAACAGGCTCTGGGTCGGCGCGTCGTCGTCCAGGGTCACGCCGAGCATGCCGCCGACGAGGGCCGTCCAGCGGCCGCGGGTGCGCGCGCACGAGGCCTCGAGCAGCGCCTGCTCGTAGCCGGTGTCCGAGCCGAGGGCCCGCAGGCCGCCGGTGAGTCGGGCCCGGAGGCCGCCGCCGGAGCGCGGGAAGTCCACGTCGTCGAGGCGGTCCACGTGGAACTGCAGGAAGGCGTCGCCGGTGTCGAAGTCGTGGTCGGGGGCGATCGGCTCCCCCACCCGCGTGGCGATGTGGCCGCTCTCGCGCACGACGCCGGCGCGCAGCTCGCCCCAGGTCCCCAGCTCGCGCCCGGCGGCGGCCTCGACGCCGACGCGCCGGACCTCCAGCTCGGAGGTCTTGTGACCGGTGGCGTCGAAGGTGTTGACCGCCTGCGCACCGGCGCTGGCGCGCGCCTGCAGGAACGCGCGCAGGGCGCGGTCCACCGGCTGGTGGAACTCGGTGAACACGCCCGGGTCCCGCCCCACCTGCACGCCGGTGCGCCACTCCCCGTTGCGGCGGTTGACGGCGGTGCGGCTGTAGGCCAGGGCGACGTTGAAGTCGGGGCCCTCATAGTCCTCGAAGGCGGCGATGCCCGCCTGCAGGTAGTCCGGCCCCCAACTGCGCTCGCGGGCGGTGACGGTGAGCACGTCGCGGTCCGACTCCCGGGTGACGTCGTAGTAGACGGACTCGAACAACTCGAGGCCGAAGACCTGGTCGAGCGCGGTCTCGAGCCGGTCCACGTCGAGCGGCCCGCCGGCCAGCGGGCCGAGCCGGGCGGCGATGGCGTCGTCGGCGAGGCGGGAGTGGTTCACGACGCGCACCTCGTCCACGGTGAGCGACGCGGTGCCGTGCCGGCGCGCCTCCCGGTGCGCGCGGTAGTCCTCCTCGGACAGCGACAGGCGGTCGAGCCGGGCCGCCACGGCCCGCGCCGCGCCCGTGCCGATGGGGATCGTCTCGGCGGCGCGGTCGAAGGACGCGGTCGTGATCGTGCCCAAGTCCGGCCGGATGAAGATGTCGTCCCGGCCGAGCGAGGCGACCTGCCGCTCGCGGTTCTGCTCCGACAGCAGCGTGGTGAGCTGCATGGTGATGGCCGGCAGGGAGCGCAGGCCCTCCCGCCCGGTGGGCGGCGTGCCGATGTCCACGGCGATGACGACGTCGGCCCCCATCCGGCGCACGACGTCGATGGGCAGGTTCTCGGTGATGCCCCCGTCCACCAGCAGCCGGCCGTCGATCTCCCGGGGCGCGAACACGGCGGGGATGGCCATGCTGGAGCGCATCGCCAGCGCCAGATCGCCGTGGCCGAGCACGACCGCCTCGCCGGTGGTGACGTCGGCGGCGACGGCCCGGTAGGGGATGCCCAGCCGGTCGAAGTCGCGGACCGTCACCACCGGCAGCGAGTGCCGCTTCAGCAGCAGGTCGATGCGCTGGCCGTCGATGAGGCCCGGTGGGAACAGCAGCCTCCCGCCCCGCAGCCCCGGCTTGTTCTTGACGAGGTAGAGGTCGTCGTCCCGCTTGCGGCGGAAGGAGCGATCCGCCCGGGGGATCTTGTCGGCGAAGGCCTCCGCCCAGTCCACCTCGGTGATGATCCGCTCCAGCTCCGCGGCCGTCAGGCCGGACGCGTAGAGGCCGCCGACCAGGGCGCCCATGCTGGTGCCGGCGATGCAGTCCACCGGGACGCGGTGCTCCTCGAGGACCTTGAGCACCCCGATGTGCGCCGCGCCGCGGGCGCCGCCGCCGCTGAGGGCGAGCCCGACCTTCGGGCGGGGGGCGGCGCGGGGCTCCGCCGCGGCGAGGAACGTCCAGGACAGCACGACCAGGGCGGCGCAGAGCAGCCGCGCGACGGACCAGCACTGCCTCCACGTGCTCACAGTCGGATCGGCCCTCCTCCTGTGCGGGTGGTCCCACGACCGGCGCAGCCGACCGCAGCCTAGCACCCGGCCGGGGCGCACCCTAGGGGAGATTCCCCGGGACGGATTCGGCCTCGCATCCGCCCGGGGCCCGCCCTACACTGCGTCCGACCCGTGGACCCGCTGGAGGGAATCCCGATGCGCCGCTCCTGCCCGGCAGCCCTGCTCATCCCGGTCCTCTGCTGTGTCCTCCTCCCGTCTCCCGGCCTCGCCGAGGGCGAGGGCTACCGCTTCCCCACCCGCCGGGAGCGGTTCGAGCGGTGGGCGATGAACGCGCTGGGGCCCTCGACCGTGGCCGGGGACTTCGCGAGCGCCGCGTGGGGGCAGTGGGTGACGGACGAGCCCCCGCAGTGGCCGGACGACGACGAGGGCTACGTGAAGCGGCTCGGCGTCGCGGCGGCCACCACGGCGATCACCGAGACGTCCCTGGCGCTGCTGTCGGCGGCGTTCCGGCAGGACGCCCGCTACCATCGGTGTCCCTGCACCGGCGCGGGCCCGCGCCTCGGCCACGCGCTCAAGATGACCTTCATGGCGCGCCGGACGGACGGGAGCGCGGCGTTCTCCGTGCCCAAGACGGTGTCCCCCTTCGTCGGCCCGCTCGTGACGCGGAGCACCCTCTACCCGGAGGGCTACACGCTCGCGGACGGGGCGTTGAGCGGCGCGTACGCCGTGCTGATGAACGCGGGGTGGAACGTCGCGCGCGAGTTCGTGCTCGAGGCGCCGGGGTGGTGAGCGTGCCCCGCGCGGCGCGGTCCGCGGGGGGACGATCCCGTTGTGCCCCCGGGGCGCCGTGTCGTACCGTGGCCGGAAGCGGTGGCTGCCGCGGCACGCACGGGCCGCGCGGACCGCGCCCCGCGACGAACCCAGGAAGGGAGGCCGTACGATGAAGGTGTGTCTGGCCGTGGCCGTCGGGTTGCTCCTCGCATCCTCCGCCCTCGCGCAGAGCCCGCCGCCGCAGAACGAGTTCTTCGTCGGGGTCGGCGACGCCAGCCTCATGTTCTCCTTCGAGGAGCTCGCCGTGACGCTCGGCACGTTCGGCATCGTGTCGTACGGCGACACCGAGGGCGGGGTCCAGGTCGTCGGCGGCTACCAGCGCCGGCTCAACTCCTGGGCCAGTGCCGGCGTGACGGCCTCCTGGGCGGGCGCCCGGCGGGAGCTGTTCTACTTCGGCGAGAGCCAGGGCGAAGTCGAGCGCCGCATGATCACGGTCATGGGCGACGTGCGCGCGCACTGGCTGCGCCGCCCCAGCGTGGAGCTCTACTCCGGGCTGGCGCTCGGTCTCGTTCAGTGGAGCGACGACTGGGAGTCGCTGCCCGGCGACGAGGACGACAGCACGCTCGGCTTCCACGTCATCCCGGTCGGCATCCGCTTCGGCCGCCGGGTGGGCGGTTTCGTCGAGACCGGCATCGGCTGGCACAGTCTCCTCAAGGCGGGGCTCTCCAGCCGCTGGTGAGCCGGCCGGCCCTCGCCGGCGCGAACGTCCCGGCGAGCCTCCAGAGACGCTTGCGGCCGCCCGGCGTGCCCGGGCGGCCGCGCGCGAGTTCCTGTTCCCGCTCCTACCGATACAGCGTCTTGACCCGGCCCCAGGTCTCCGACATCGCGGGGACGACCTGGCAGTCCGGGTTCAGGGGCGAACCCGAGTTGTGCATCGGGTACGGCTGCGCGATCACGGTGAAGTCGGTGCTGTTGTTGTCGTTGTCCGTCAGGCCGCCGTTCCCGCGCACCAGCACGCTGGAAGTGTTCCCGGCGGGGGCGGGAGCGGTTTCGAAGGCGTTCGCCGACGGACCGTAGCCGACCAGGTCCACAACGAACGACGGGGTCGGCACGGCCATGACCTGCGCCGGCGTGCGGCCGGTGACCTGGTCGTTGGCGAGGTAGAACTTGCCGGAGGTGCCGCTGGCGTTGAAGCCGCCCGGCGGGAAGTTCGGCCCGCTGGCCACGAGGTCGGCGGCGATCGGCAGGTCCGCGCCGGCGGTGCTGCAGGCGCCGCGGATGAGGTAATAGCCGCACGCCGGGATCACGGAGCCTTCGGGGATGAACACGTAGTTGAAGGTGCTGCTGCCGAAGCTGCTGCCGGTGGACGAGCCGTACTGGAGCGACCAGCCGCCGATGTTCACCGGGGTGCTCGAGCTGTTGAACAGCTCGACGTAGTCGCACTTGTAGGTGTTGCCGTTGGCCCCGTAGATCTGGCTGATCCGCACGGGGTTCGCGGCGAACGCCGTGGTGGCCACGAGCAGCCCGAGCACGACCAGAGCGATAGCCATCTTCTTCATGCCGTGTTCCTCCTTCTGAGACCGGTCCGTGATGCGACGTGTGCGCCCGGGCGGGCCCACGCTCACCAGCAGCGTGTGCCTTCGCGGACACCTGGAAACGACTCCCTTCCCATCCCGGAGGATGGGCCGACCGGATGGCGCCGCTCTCGGGCGGACCCAGATCCGATGCAACTGCCTCAAGGCTAACACGCGAGGCTTCCCGCTTCCATCGCTTCTGCCACTTCCGACGACGCAAGCCGTGCGCCTGGAGTCGGTCGGGGTTGCCGGATTGCACTCCAGGGAGATACGGGGGCACGGACCGGTCCGCCCCCCCTCCCGGCGGGGCCATTCAGCCACTCCCGGGCCGGGAGTTGGGGCGAATGGCGCAGGAAGTGCGGCATGCCGGACGCCGGGCACTTCGATCGGCGGTTCCGCAGAGGAGGAGCCGGGTCGCTCCCGCTCCTAACTCACGCTCTCCGCGGCGTAGCGGGAGATGAGCCCGGTGCGCACCGCGTAGCGGTGCACGCCCGCGAAGAACCACGCGGCGAGCAGCACCGAGCCCAGCGCGACGAGCGTGCCCGCCGCCAGCGCCGCGACCGGCGCGGGGCCGCCGGCGATGATGGCCCGCATCCCCTCGAAGACGTGGGTCGGCGGCAACGCCTGCGCGATCGGCCGCATCCAGGCCGGCAGCACGGCCAGCGGGTAGAACACGCAGGCGAACGGCGCCAGCATGGCCGGCACCGGCCAGATGAACCACTCGGCGGCCGGGCCGAGGCGCAGCACCACGGCCACGCCGGCGATGCCGAGGGCGATGCCGAACAGGAACAGCACGAGGAAGAACGCGCCGAGCATCAGGCCGTAGGGCGCGAACGACAGCCCGAAGAGCGGCACCGCCACCAGCAGCATCACCGCCAGGCCCAGCAGGCTGGTGGCGACGCTCGACAGCACCAGGCCGGCCAGGTACTCGGACAGCCGCAGCGGCGAGGCGAAGACGTTGAGGAAGTTGCGCGCCCAGACGTCCTCGAAGAACGCCGTGGCCACGCCGTGCATGACGCGCGCCTGGAAGTCCCACAGCAGCACCGCGCCGAGCAGCACGGTCACCAGGTCGAAGCGGAACGCGCCGGCTTCACCGAGGTAGCGCGTCAGGAACCCCCACAGCACCATGTCGATGCCGACCCAGATGAAGAGCGGGAAGATGCGCGCCGGGCTGCCGCGCAGCAGGTAGAAGTGACGCAGGAAGACGGCGAGGACGCGATGCCAGCGCACGGGGCTCACTCCAGTGCGAGCGAGAGCGGCTCGCGCGCCACGGTGATGAACAGTTCCTCCAGGCTCGCCTTGCCGTGCCCGGCCGGCAGCGCGCGCGGGTCGCCCTCGAGCAGGATGCGCCCGTGCGACAGGAACAGCACCCGGTCGCAGACCTCCGCCACCTCGTGCATGTTGTGCGAGGTCCACAGCACGCCGGCGCGCTCCCTGGCCACGAAGTCGCGGATGCGGGCGCGCATGTCGCGCGCGCTGGCCGGGTCGAGCGAGGCCGTGGGCTCGTCGAGCAGCAGCAGGTGCGGCCGGTTCAGCACCGCCTTGGCCAGCGACAGGCGCGTCTGCTCGCCGGAGGAGAGCAGGCCGCTGCGGGCGCCGCGGAAGCGGGCCAGGTCGTACTGGACGAGCAGTTCCTCGATGCGCTCGCCGAGCCGCGGCACGCCGTAGAGGCGACCGAACACCTTCAGGTTCTGCTCCACGGTCAGGTTGCCGGGCAAGGGCGAATAGACGGCCGCGAAGTTCATGCGCTCGTGCGCGGCGGAACGGCGGGTGGCGAGGTCGAGGTCCTCGACGAGGATGCGGCCGGCGTCCGGCGCCAGCACGCCCAGCACCATGTCGATGGTCGTCGTCTTGCCGGCCCCGTTGGGCCCCAGCAGCCCGACGGTCTCGCCGCGGCGCACGGTGAAGGACACGCCGTCCACGGCGACCACGTCGCCGTAGGTCTTGCGCAGCCCCTCGGCGGTGAGCACGGCGGTGGCGTCGGTCGGCTCGGGCACTCGGATCCCTCGTCTCACGCGATCGCGGCGCGGACGACGGGCCCGCGACGGAGAACCGCATTATGGCCCAGCGACCGGGGGCTGTCATGGGGCCGGGCGGACCGGGTCCCCGCCCGCGGGGACCTCGGCCCGCTCAGGCCTGCGGCCGCCGGCGCAGCCGCCAGGCGCGCTTCTCCACCCGGCGCACGTCGTCGAGGCGCGCCAGCGACCGCAGGTACGCGAGCAGCAGCGGCAACTCGTCGTCGTCCGGCTGTCCGAGATAGGGCGCGACGGGGACGCTGAGCCGCGGCACCGGCCGCCTCAAGGCGGTGTCGGGCTCCGCCCGGTCCCGGGCCACGAGACCCCGGCCCCCGGGAGGCCGGAGCCCGCGAACCGGGGGCGGGTCCGGGGATCCGGTCTGGCTCTCAGGCGGCCCGGCGGTGCGGTCCGAGTAGCGCGCGCACCCCCGCGGCGGCGTCCAGCCCCTGCGCGTGGCAGCGCTGCAGGATGGGGTCGGTGGCCTTCAGCCCCTCCTCCGCGCCGCGCCGCTCGAGCTCCTCCAGGACCTCGGCCAGGGCGATCGCCCCGATCGACCTCGACAGCACCGCGAGCGCGTGCGTGTCCGCCGCCAGGGCCTGGGCGTCCTCGTCGGTCAAGACCCACGAGAGCTTCTCGAGGAACGGATTGACCTCGTTCACGAACGTGCCGAGCAGCGCCTGGCGCAGGCTGGGCAGCCCCATGCTCGCCGTCTCGAGCCGGCCGAGATCGAACCCGGCCGCGGGCTCGCACTCCGCCGCGGCTCGAGGCGCAGGCGACTCGACCAACTCAAGGTGCACGGGCGCCCTCGGCGGCTCGTCCGCGGCTTCGACCTGCTCCACCGGCTCGAGTGGAGGCTCCGCTTCGGCCGCGACCTCGGGCTCGGCCTCGGGCTCCGCCTCGGCCAGAACCTCGGGCTCCGCATCGGCCGGCACCTCGGCCTCGACTTCGGGCTCGGCCCAGGTCACCGCTTCGGCCATCGCCTCGGGCTCCGCCTCGACCGGGATCTCCGCCTCGACTTCGGGCTCCGCCCAGGTCACCGCTTCGGCCATCGCCTCGGGCTCCGCCTCGACCGGGATCTCCG
>CAZSQE010000086.1:0-7653 GCA_964608905.1 uncultured bacterium
CGGTGGTGGTGGCCGGAACCGTCGCGCCGGGTGCGGCGCGGGCCAGGGGCGTGGCCGCGACCGGCGCCAGGGAACGGATCCGCTCCCGCGCTTCGCACCGGCACGGACATCCCAGCCCGCGTCGGCCGGCACGGAGACGCCACGACCGGCCACGGTGGAGGGGCGTGGCCGCCGCGTGATCGTGATCGTCGACCCGGACCAGTGCGTGAACTGCGGAGCCTGCGTCGATGCGTGCCCGGAGCACGCCATCGCGATGGACATGGCCATCGCCATCGACCCGGGGCGGTGCACGGGCTGCGGGGTCTGCGTCCCCGAGTGCCCGAGCGGAGCGCTGCGCCTCGGGCCGCCGCCGCCGCCGGCGTGAACGGCCACCCGGTGCGCGCGCCGATCCGCATCGCCGTCGCCAGCGGCAAGGGCGGCACGGGGAAGACGACCGTCGCCACGAGCCTGGCCGTCACCCTGGCCGGCCTGGGGGTGCCCGTCGGCTACGTCGACTGCGACGTCGAGGAGCCCAACGGGCACATCTTCCTGAAGCCGACGATCCACGGGACCCGGGAGGTCGCGATTCCCGTCCCGGAAGTGGACGCGTCCCGCTGCACCCTCTGCGGCGCCTGCGGAACGGCCTGTCGCTACTCGGCCATCCTGCTGCTCGGGAAGCAGGTCCTGACCTTCCCCAACCTCTGCCACGGCTGCGGCGGGTGCACGCTCGCCTGCCCCGAGGACGCGATCCGCGAGGTGCCGAAGGTCACCGGCGTCGTCGAGGAGGGCCGTGCGGGTGACGTGGGCTTCTGGCAGGGGCGGCTGAACGTCGGCGAGGCCATGGCGCCGCCGGTGATCCGTGCCGTCCTGGAGCGCGTCCCCCGGGACCGCACACTCGTGCTGGATGCGCCCCCGGGCACGTCGTGCCCGGTGATCGAGTCCATCAAGACCGCCGACGTGGTGCTCCTGGTCACGGAGCCGACTCCCTTCGGCCTCAACGACCTGGAACTGGCCGTGGAGATGGTGCGCGAGCTGGGGCTGCCCTTCGGCGTGGCCGTGAACCGCGCCGGCATCGGCGACGACCGGGTGCGCGACTACTGCGAGCGGGAGCGGATCCCGGTGCTCCTCGAGCTGCCGAACGACCGGGCGATCGCCCATGCCTACTCGCGCGGGGAGACGGCCGTGAGCGCGCAGCCCCGGCTCGAGCCGCTCTTCGCCGGGCTGCTCGACCGGCTCGCCGATCTCGCCGGCAGCCCTCCGGGGAGACGGATCGGAGCCCGGCGAGAGGCGACCTTCGCGGGCGCGGGACCGGAGGCCCCGGCTTCGGAGCCGCTGCAGATCGGCCAGGGGACCGACGCCCACGAGCTCGTCGTGGTCAGCGGCAAGGGCGGCACGGGCAAGACCAGCATCGTCGCCTCCTTCTTCGCGCTCGCCGGGCACGCGGTCGTGGCCGACTGCGACGTCGACGCCGCCGATCTCCACCTGGTCCTGGGTCCCACGGTCCTCCAGCGCCGGCCGTTCTCCGGCGGCAGCACGGCCGTCGTCGATGCCGGGCGCTGCACCGGCTGCGGGGCGTGCGCGGAGCACTGTCGCTTCGACGCCATCCGGGTCGTGCCGGACGGGCGCGTCGCCGTCCACGAGGTCGATCCCATCTCCTGCGAGGGCTGCGGGGTGTGCGTGGACGTCTGCCCGGAGGGGGCCGCCGCCCTCGTCGCCTCGCCCAGCGGGGAGTGGTTCGTCTCCGACACGCGGCACGGCCCCATGGTCCACGCGCGCCTGGGCATCGCCCAGGAGAACAGCGGCAAGCTCGTGTCGCTGGTGCGACGGGAGGCGAAGGCCATCGCCGCGGCGAAGGACCGTGCGTCGCTGATCTGTGACGGCTCGCCGGGGATCGGCTGCCCGGTCATCGCCTCGCTCGCCGGGGCCCGCATGGCGCTCATCGTCACCGAGCCGACCCTGTCCGGCCTGCACGATCTCCAGCGGGTCGCCGAGCTCTGCCGGCGGCTCGGCCTCCGGTCGGGCGTCTGCATCAACAAGGCGGACATCAACCCGGGGATCTCGGACCGGATCGAGGCCGAGGCGGCGGCGCACGGCGTCCCCGTGCTGGGGCGCATCCGCTACGACGAATCGGTGACCACGGCGCAGGTCCGGCGGATGGCCGTGGTGGAGACCGGGGACGGTCCGGCGGCGGCCGACATCCGGGCGCTCTGGAAGCGGGTGAACGATGCCCTCGCGTGAGCGGGCAGGCGAGGGGGGCGTGGCCGCGCGGATCGTGCCGGGCCGCATCGACGTCGACCTCGGGCCCGGCGACCGCGTCGGCATGGCCGGACACCTCGGCCCGTACGACCGCAAGGTCACCGTGAGATCGCGAAGTCCCCAACCCATCGCAGAAGGGCGTGCATGATGACGACCGACAAGACGTGCAGCAACTGCAGCGACCCGCAGTGCGGGGCACGAGAGAGGCACCCCGGCGAGCGCGAGGAGGACTTCCTCGATCGCCAGGCGCTCCAGTCCCGGATGTGCCGGATCCGGCACAAGATCCTGGTCCTCTCCGGCAAGGGTGGCGTGGGCAAGAGCACCGTGGCGGTGAACCTCGCGACCGCCCTGGCCATGGCCGGGAAGCGCGTCGGCCTGCTCGACGTGGACATCCACGGCCCCAGCGTCCCCAAGCTCCTCCACCTCGAGGCGTCGTCGATCTCGGCCCGCGGCGACTCCCTGCTCCCCGTGCCGGTCGAGGTCGGCCCCGGCTCCCTCGGCGTGATGTCCATCGGCTTCCTGTTGCGCGGGAAGGACGACGCGGTCATCTGGCGCGGGCCGAGGAAGTACGGTGTCATCAAGGAGTTCCTCGCGAACGTCGAATGGGGCGACCTCGACTACCTGGTGATCGACTCGCCGCCGGGGACGGGGGACGAGCCGCTGGCCGTGGCCCAGCTCATCGGGAACGCGGACGGCGCCGTGGTCGTCACCACCCCGCAGGAGGTGGCGGTGCAGGCCGTCCGCCGCTGCATCGTGTTCTGCCGGCAGGTGGAGCTGCCCGTGCTGGGCGTGGTCGAGAACATGAGCGGCTTCACCTGCCCCAGGTGCGGTGAGCTCGTCGGCATCTTCGGCGCCGGCGGCGGCCGGACGATGGCCGAGGAGATGGGTGTCCCGTACCTGGGCGCCATCCCCATCGAGCCCGAGGTCGTCGTGTCCGGCGACAGCGGCAGGCCCATCGTGCAGGCAGCGCCCCACTCCGAGACGGCCAGGGCCTTCGGCCGCATCGTCCGCACGCTGCTGGAGCCCGAGCTGCGCCCGGCGCCGGCACGGCCCGCGCCCGCGAAGCCCGGGCAGCCGATGAGGATCGCGGTGCCCGTCACGGACGGGATCCTCTCGTCGCACTTCGGCCACTGCCAGCGCTTCGTCGTCTTCGACGTGGACGCGGACGGAAAGACGATCGGCGGGCGCCTCGAGCTCACGCCGCCGCCCCACGAACCGGGCACGTTCCCCCGCTGGTTGCACGAGCAGGGCGCGACGGTGATCATCGCCGGCGGGATGGGCTCCCGGGCGCAGAGCCTCTTCGGGGAGAACGGGATCCAGGTGGTGGTCGGGGCCGCGGGCGGCGCGCCGGACGCGATCGTGCAGGAGTTCCTCGCCGGGCGCCTGGCGACGGGCGCCAACGCCTGCGACCACTAGGCGGACCGCGGGCGGGGATGACCATGGCAGGCGGATCGGCGGACGGCGCGCGGCCTCCCGGGGAGGCCGCCGGGCCGGTGCTCTACTACAACGAGATCGTGATCGACCACTTCACGAACCCGCGCAACGTCGGCGAGCTGGCCGCGAGCGACACGGACGGGTTCGGGGTCGTGGGGGACCCGCTCTGCGGCGACCAGATGAAGCTCTGGATCGCGGTGCGGGCCGGGCGGATCGCGAGGATCGCCTTCAAGTCCTTCGGCTGCCCGGGGGCCATCGCCACCAGCAGCATGCTGACCGCCCTCGCCGAGGGCAGGACGATCGAGGAGGCGCGAAGCATCACCGACGACGACGTCGTCGAGGCCCTGGGGGGCATCCCGGAGAGGAAGCGGCACTGCTCCCTGCTCGGCGTGCGCGCGCTCCGGCTCGCGCTCGCGGACCGGGAACGGCGCCGGGGAGGCAGGGGGGGGCGACCGTGATCTACCTCGACCACAACGCGACCACTCCGCTCCATCCCCGGGTCCTCGCGGCGATGGTGCCGTACCTGCGCGAGCGCTGGGGGAACCCCTCGAGCCCGTATCGCTTCGGCAGCGAGGCCCGGGCCGCCGTCGAGGGGGCCCGCGAGCGCCTCGCGGAGTGCGTCGGCTGCCGGCCCGCCGAGATCGTCTTCTGCTCCGGCGGAACGGAGTCGGACAACCTCGCGCTGCGCGGGGTGGCCCGGGCGCTGCGCTCACGCGGCGACCACATCGTGACGACGGCCGTGGAGCACCCCGCCGTGCTGAAGACGTGCCGGGCGCTGGAGGAGGAGGGCTGGCGCATCACCCGCCTGTCCGTGGACCGGGACGGCCTCGCGGACGTGGACAGGCTGGCCGCGAGCCTGGAGGCGGGCACCGTCCTCGTCACGGTCATGCACGCCAACAACGAGACCGGCGTCGTCCAGCCGGTGGAGCGGATCGCGGCCGTCGCGCGGGCGCGTGGCATCCCGTTCCACACGGACGCGGTGCAGTCCGCGGGCAAGCTGCCGTGGCGAATCGCCTCGCTCGGTGCGGACCTCGTCACCTTCTCCGGACACAAGCTCTCCGGGCCCAAGGGGAGCGCCGCCCTGTGCGTGCGCGAGGGCACGGCGCTCGCGCCCGTCACCACCGGGGGCGGACACGAGCGCGGGCTCCGCGCCGGGACCGAGAACGTCGCCGGCATCGTGGGGCTCGCCGAGGCCGCCGTGCTGGCCTTCGCGGACGCGGAGGCCGAGGGGCGGCGTCTGCAGGTCCTGCGGGACCGGCTCGAGGACCGGGTCCGCTCGGCCCTGCCGGGGGTGATGGTCAACGGCGCGGGGGCGCCCCGCGTGCCCAACACCTCGAACCTGAGCTTCCAGGGGGTCGACGGCGAGTCCGTCGTCCTCGGGCTCGACGTCCGCGGCATCTGCGCCTCGACCGGCTCGGCCTGCTCGACGGGGGACCCGGAGCCGTCCCACGTGCTGCTCGCCATGGGGCTCTCGGCACGCGAGGCACAGGGGTCCGTCCGGTTCTCGCTGGGTCGGGAGACGCGCGAGGAGGACATCGACGTGACGGCGCGGGCCCTGGTGGAGACCGTGGAGCGGCTGCGCCGCATCTCGGGCGCCTGAGGAGGGACGAGCGCACATGGGCATCCCGGCGACGCGGTACACGTACGGTCCCGTGCCGTCCCGGCGCCTCGGCCGGTCCCTCGGCGTCGACCTCGTGCCGTTCAAGACCTGTTCCTACGACTGCATCTACTGCCAGCTCGGGCGCACGACGAACCGGACGACGGAGCGGCGGGAATACGTCCCCGTGGCGGCGGTGCTCGACGAGTTGGCGGGCAGGCTGCGGCGGGACCCGGCCCCCGACTTCATCGGGCTGGCGGGATCCGGGGAGCCCACGCTGCACGCGCGGATCGAGGACCTGATCGCCGGGATCAAGGAGATGACGGGTGTCCCGGTGGCCGTGCTCACGAACGGCTCCCTGTTGTCGGTGCCCGAGGTCCGGGCGGGCCTCGCGCGGGCGGACCTGGTGCTGCCCTCCCTGGACGCCGGGGACGCGCGCAGCTTCGCGCGCGTGAACCGGCCGCACCCGGACATCCCGTTCGACCGGATGACGGAGGGCCTGGTCTCGTTCGCTCGAGGCTTCCGCGGGACGATCCGGCTGGAGGTGTTCGTCCTCGCCGGCATCACGGACACGCCGGAGGAGATCGGGAGGATCGCGGCCATCGCGGAGCGGATGCGGCCGGCGTGCGTGCAGCTGAACACGGTGGCGCGGCCTCCCGCGGAGCACGATGCGCTGGCCGTCTCCCGCGAGACGCTGGACGGGCTGCGGCGGCTCTTCTCCTGCCCCTGCGAGGTCGTCGCCGAGTCCCGCGCGGCCGGGCCGGCCGGCCCGGCCGGCGGCGGTGCCGTCGAGGAGAGCATCCTGGGGCTGCTGGCCCGGCGTCCCTGCACCGTGGAGGGCCTCGCGGTGGGGCTGGGCCTGCCTCCCAACGAGGTGGTGAAGCACCTCGAAGTCCTGGGCGCCGGAGGCGCCGTGCGCCCGGTGCGGCGGGTCGATGCCGTGTTCTACGAGCGCGTCCGGAGGCCGTGAGCGAAGGCCCGGTGGCCCGATGACCGGCCAGCGGCGCGTACGGCGCGAGTTGGCGACGGTCGGCGCGATGATCGCGCTCTACTGCCGGGGGAACCACGGCACGGTCCGCGGCCCGTGCGCCGACTGTCGGTCGCTCGAGGAATATGCCCGGCAGCGCGTGGAACGCTGCCCGCTGCTCGCCGACAAGCCCACCTGCGTGAACTGCCCCGTGCACTGCTACCCGCCGGCGATGCGGGAGCGCATCCGGGAGGTCATGCGGTACGCGGGACCCCGCATGATGTGGCGCCATCCCGTCCTGGCGATCCTCCACCTGCTCGACCGCCGGCGCGACCGCTCCCGGGAGTCCATCGCCCGCCGGGCCGGGAGGAAGGCGCCCGGCGGCCGCGGCTAGGCGCCCCTTCCCATGGGAGGCCCCGCCCGGCGCCTCCCAGACGCCCTGCGGGGCCCCGGGGAGCCACCGGGAATGGGGGGCTGCCCCCCCCCGCCAGCGGGGTGGGTGGCCCCGGTCCCGGGGCCGCCGCGACCGGTCCCGGCGCCCTCCGCAGGCGCCCGGTTCCCCCGTTTGACACCCTTCCGCCGCCTGTTAGATGCTACTAACAATGCATGCGCTCCCAAAGGCCTCTCCGGCCCCCATCAGCTCCCCGCTCGAGGACTACCTCGAGACCATCTACCTGCTGGTCCAGGAGCACGGCTTCGCCCGCGTGCGGGACATCGCCCGGGCCCGCGACGTCAAGGCCGCGACCGTGTCGGTGGCCCTGCGCAAACTGGCGGACGGCGGCCTGGTGGACTACGAGCGCCGCGAATACACCCGGCTCACGCCGAAGGGCGAGCGGGCCGCCCGCCGCATCCTGACGCGCCACCGCCTGCTCACCCGCTTCTTCGAGGAGGTGCTGCGCATGTCGCCCGAGGCCGCGAGCCAGCAGGCCTGCGCCATGGAGCACGTCCTCACCGACGAGGCCACGGACCGCCTGGTCCGTTTCTTCGAGTTCCTGGGCAGCTGCCCCTCGGTGGCCGAGACCTTCCGCCGCTGCCCGCTGGGCGTGGCCGCCGCCGACGGGACGGCGCCCGCCGCGCCGCCCGACGACTGCGTGCAGTGCGGCGCACGGGCCGAGGCGGAGTGGACGAGCGTCGCCGACCTGAAGGCGGGCCAGAGCGGCACGGTGGTACAGGTCTCGGCCTCCGGCCCCCTGCGCCAGCGCCTGCTCGACATGGGCATCCTGCCCGGGACCGCGATCGGCCTGGAGCGCTCGGGGCCGGGCGGCGACCCGCTCTGGATCCGCTGCCAGGGGGCGCGGCTGGCCCTGCGGCGCAGCGAGGCGGAGAGGGTCCGCATCCGCAAGCCGGATGCTTGAGCGCGGCCGCCTCTTCGCCGGCCCCGGGCGGCGCCGGCGCCGGCGCCGCCCGGGGCCGGCGAAGA
>CAZSQE010000087.1:0-7647 GCA_964608905.1 uncultured bacterium
CCGCCACGGTCACGCTCACCGTGGGCAGCGACTGCAACGCCGGCAAGATGACGGCCGCGGTCGAGCTGGCCCGCGAGCTGTCGGCCCGCGGCGAGCGGGCGGCGTTCGTGGCCACCGGCCAGACGGGCATGTGCGTGGCCGACGGCGGCGTGGCCGTGGATGCGGTACCCTCCGACTTCGTGGCGGGGTTCACGGAGGAACTGGTGCTCGAGGCCGCCCGCGGGGCGGACCACGTCGTGGTCGAGGGGCAGGGCTCGCTCCTGCACCCGGCCTGCTCGGGCGTGGCGCTCGGGCTGCTGCACGGCGCCTGCCCGTCGGCCCTGGTGCTCTGCCACCCGGCGGGGCGCACCCACCTGCGCGTGACCGCCGCCCCGGGCACCTTCGCCATCCCGCCGCTGGCGGTGCTGGCCGCGGCCTGCGAGGAGGCGGCGCGCTGGCTGCGCCCGGCGCGGGTGGTGGGCGTGGCGCTCAACACGCTCGGGCTGGACGAGGCGGCCGCGCGCGCGGCCTGCGCGGCGGCGGCGCGGGAGACCGGCCGGCCGGCGACCGACCCGGTGCGCTTCGGCGCCGGGCCGCTGGCCGACGCCCTGACGCTCTTCCGGAGGGACCATGCGCCTGCGGCATGAACCCCTCGACCTGACGACGCGGTTCGACTTCCGCATCGCCTCGACCGCGCCGCGGCGGCGGCACGAGAACCTGCTCGTGCGGCTCGAGCACGACGGCATCGAGGGCCTCGGCGAGGCCGCGCCGGCGCGCTATCAGGGCGAGACGCGGGCACTGGCCGCGGCCGCGCTCGACGCCTGGGCGCCCGTGCTGGGCGACGACCCGTTCGCGCTCGAGGCGATCGAGGCGCGGCTGGACGCGACGCTCGCCGGCCAGTGGGCCGCCCGCGCCGCGCTCGAGACGGCGCTGCACGACTGGATCGGCCGCCGGCTCGGGCTGCCGGTGTGGCGGCTGCTCGGCCTCGACGCGGCGCGGACGCCGCTCTCGTGCGTCACGCTCGGCATGGCGCCGCCGGCCGAGATGGAGGAGAAGCTCGAGACGGTGCGCGACTTCCCGATGCTCAAGGTGAAGCTGGGCGCGCCCGGCGACGTCGAGAACCTGCGCTTCATCCGCGCCCGCTACGCCGGGAAGCTGCAGGTGGACGCCAACACCGCCTGGAGCCCGGCCGACGCCGTGCGGGTGCTGCGCGCCATCGAGCCGCTCGGCATCGAGCTGGTCGAGCAGCCGGTGCCCCGGGAGGACCTCGACGGCCTGCGCTGGGTGCGCGAGCGCAGCGGCATCCCCGTCTTCGCCGACGAGAGCGCGCACCGGTTGCGCGACGTCGGCCACCTCGCCGGCCGGGTGGACGGCGTCAACCTGAAGCTGATGAAGACCGGCGGGCTGCGCGAGGCGCTGCGCATGATCCACGCCGCGCGCGCGCTCGGGCTCCGGGTCATGCTGGGCTCGATGGTGGAGTCCAGCCTGGCGCTCTCGGCGGCGGCGCAGTTGGCGCCGCTGGCCGACTACCTGGACCTCGACGGGCACTGGCTGCTGGCGGACGACCCCTTCGACGGGGCGCCGCGCGAGCGCGGCGTGATCGCGCTGTCGGAGCGGCCGGGGCTGGGCGTGGCGCCGGCCGGGGGGGCGTCATGAGCCGGCGGCTCGTCGCCTACGTGCTGAGCGTCGGCCTCTTCGCCGGGCTGCTGCTCGCCCTCGACCGCCCGGCGGAGCTGGCGGACGAGTGGCCGCACTACCTGGCGTGGATCCTCATCTGCGTGCTGTCCGAGTCCATGTGGATGACCAACGTCTCCGGGACCGGCACCTGGAGCCTCTCCTCGAGCGCCATGCTGGCCGCGGCCATGCTGTGGGGTCGCGCCCCGGCCATGGTGATCGCCGGGGTGAGCACGCTGGCGGCCGAGCTGCTCGTGCTGCGCAAGCCGCCGGTGCGCGCCTGGTTCAACGCCGGCCAGATGGTCGTGACCCTGTGGGCGGCCGGCTGGGCCTTCGCCCTGCTCGGCGGCCCGGCCGCCGGCGTGCACGAGCTGCCCAACCCGGGCGGCGCCGCCGGGCAGCTCGAGGCGCTGCGCGTGCTGCCGGCCACGCTGGCGCTGCTGGTCGTCTTCCTGCTCGTCAACCGGGCGCTGGTCGGGGTGGCGGTGGCCTGGTCCACCGACCGGCCCTACCTGCGGGCGCTGCGCGAGGACTGGTTCTACGCCGAGCGGCTGCTCGAGGACGGCGGCGCCTTCCTGCTCGCGCCGCTCATGGTGATCTCGTTCCGCGCCATCGGCTACACCGGCGTGGCGCTCTTCTTCGTGCCGCTGTTCCTCATCTACCAGTCGGGGCGCCGCTACGTCGAGCTGCGGAAGGCGCAGAACCAGATCATCCACACCGAGCGCCTGGCGGCGAAGGGGGAGATGGCCGCCGAGGTCGGCCACGAGCTGCGCACCCAGCTGTCGGCCATCAGCGGCCACGCGCAGATGCTGCTCAAGGACGCCGAGCGCTCGGTCTACGAGCACGTCGAGCGGCGCGGCCGCATCATCATCGAGCAGTCGCGGCGCATGGAGGTCATGGCCAAGGGGCTGATGGACTTCTCGCGCGCCGAGCTGAACGTCGAGCGGGTGGACCTGAACGCGCTGGTGCAGCGCAGCATCGAGTTCGTGCGGACGCAGAACCGCTTCGACGGGGTCGAGTGGGACCTGCGCCTGGCCGGGAACGTGCCGGCGCTGCGCGGCGACCCCGGCCAGCTGCAGCAGGTGCTGCTCAACCTGTTCGTGAACGCCGCCGACGCGATGAGGGAGCGTCCCGCGGCGCCCAAGGTCATCGCCGTGACCAGCGCGGTGGACGACCGCCGGCGCCTGGTGCGGGTGGTGGTCAGCGACACCGGCCCGAGCATCGCCGCGGCGAACCTGGCGCGCGTCTTCGAGCCGCACTTCACCACCAAGCCCGAGGGGCACGGCTACGGCCTCTCGACCTCCTACCGCATCGTCGCCAGCCACGGCGGGCGCATCACCGCCGAGAGCCCGCCCGGGCAGGGCGCCAGCTTCACCGTCACGCTGCCCGTGGACGGGCCGGGAGGCTGGGGCTGATCCCCGAGCCCGGCTGGGCGGTGGTGGCGCGCGTGGACTTCGGCGCCTGCGTCCTCTTCGCACCGGACGGCACGCTGACCACCGCCACCGTGCGCGGGCGGCTCATGGGCCGGAGGAAGTCGCTCGGCAACGCCGTGGTGGTGGGCGACCGCGTGCGGCTCGAGGCCGGCGCCGCGGGGGCGGTGGTGGCCGAGGTCGAGCCCCGGCGCAACGCCTTCTCGCGCCGCGCGGCGGGGGAGCCGGCCGGCGAGCAGGTGGTGGCGGCGAACCTCGACCAGCTCGTGCTCGTGGCCTCGGTGGCGCAGCCCGAGTTCGTGCCCGGGCTGGCCGACCGCGTGCTGGCGCAGGCCGAGCACGCCGGGCTGCCGGCGCGGCTGGTGCTCAACAAGACCGACCTGGCCGGGGCGGAGGCCGCGGGGGCGCTGACCGGCGAGTACGAGCGCGCCGGGGTGCCCTGCCACGCCGTGTGCGCCGTGAGCGGACAGGGCGTCGAGGCGCTGCGCCACGCCCTGCTCGGCCGCCGCTCGCTCTTCGTCGGGCACTCGGGCGTGGGCAAGAGCACGCTGCTCAACGCGCTGGTGCCCGGGCTCGACCTGCTCGAGGGGCAGGTGAACGAGAAGACCGGCAAGGGACGCCACACCACCAGCGCCGCCGTTCTGGTGCGGCCCGAGCCGGGGCTCGAGCTGATCGACACGCCCGGCGTGCGGGCGTTCGGGCTGTGGGGGGTGGGCTCGCGCGACCTCGAGCAGGCCTACGTCGAGTTCCGCCGCCACCTGGGGCAGTGCCGCTTCGCCGACTGCCGCCACGCCGCCGAGCCCGGCTGCGCCCTGCGCGCCGCGGTCGCGGCGGGCGAGGTCTCGCGCCTGCGCTTCGAGTCGTTCCTGCGCCTGCGCGCGGAGCTGGAGGAGGAGGAGCGGCAGGCCGAGGGCCGGAACCGCCGCTGACGCCGCCGCCCGCGGGGTCGTGCCGGCCCGCCGGTTCCCCTTGACGCCGCGCGCCGGACGGGGCATGACTCACCGCGCATGGCGTCCTCCGCCTTCAACCCGGCCCTCCTGGGCCTCGAGTGTCCCGCCTGCGACGGGGCGTGGGACCTGGCCGAGCCGCGCTCGGTCTGTCCCGCGTGCGGCCAGCCGCTCGTCGCGCGCTACGACCTCGCGCGCGTGCGCCGCGAGGCGCCGCGCGACTCGCTGGCGCGCTTCGGCACGGACCTGTGGCGCTACCGGGCGGTGCTGCCCTTCGCCGCCGATTTCGCCGTCGTGCGGCTGGGGGAGGGCGGCACGCCGCTCCTGCCGCTGCCGCGGCTGGCCCGCTCGCTGGGGCTCGCGTCGCTGCGGCTCAAGGAGGAGTCGCCCAACCCGACCCAGTCGTTCAAGGCCCGCGGGCTGGCGCTGGCGGTGAGCGGGGCGCTGGCCTTCGGCCGGACGGCCGTCGCCCTGCCCTCGGCGGGCAACGCCGGCAGCGCGGCCGCCGCCTACGCCGCCGCCGCCGGGCTGCGCTGCCGCATCACCGTGCCCGAGGACACGCCCGAGCCGTTCGTGCTCGAGCAGCGCGCCTGCGGCGCCGAGGTGCGGCTCGTGCCGGGCACCATCTCGGACGCGGGCCGGGCGCTGGCGGCGTGGGCCCCGCCGCCGGAGTGGTGGAACGTCGCCACCTTCAAGGAGCCCTTCCGGCTGGAGGGCAAGAAGACGCTGGGCTACGAGATCGCCGAGCAGTCCGGCTGGCAACTGCCGGACGTCGTCCTCTACCCGGCCGGCGGCGGCACCGGGCTGGTGGGGATGTGGCGGGCGTTCGCCGAGCTGGCGGAGCTGGGCTGGGTGGAGGGGCCGATGCCGCGGCTGGTCGCGGTGCAGGCCGCGGGCTGCGCGCCCATCGTGCGCGCCTTCGCCGCCGGCGCGGATCGCGCCGAGGCGTGGGCCGACGCGCGCACGGTGGCCAGCGGCCTGCGCGTGCCGGCGCCCTTCGCCGACCGGCTCATCCTGCGCGCGGTGCGCGGGAGCCGCGGCACGGCGGTGGCGGTGAGCGAGGAGGAGATGCTGGACGGCATGCTCGAGCTGGCCGCGTGCGAGGGCGTGGTCGCCTGCCCGGAGGGAGGCGCGACCGTCGCGGCGCTGCGCCGGCTGCTCGCCGACGGCGCCGTGGCGCCGCACGAGCGCGTCGTGGTCTTCGACACCGGCAGCGGCCTGAAGTACCCTGAGGCCTGGCGCGCCGCACTGGCGCGCCGGCGGCAGGAGGCGACATGAGAAGATGGTCGCGGGACGCGCGCCGCGCCCCGCGCGGCGCGACACGACGGATCCTGTTCGCGGTGCTGCTGGTCCTGGGGGCGGCGGGGACGGTCGCCTCCGCCCCGCGGGCCAAGGCGCCGGCGGACACCGCGGGGGCCGGTTCCGGCCGCGTGCTCGTGCTGCGCGTCGAGGGCGCCATCTCGCCGGTCACGGCCGAGGCGCTCCTCGGGGCGGTGGACCGGGCCGAGCGCGAGCGGTACCGGGCGCTGGTCGTCGAGCTGGACACCCCCGGGGGGCTGGAGTCCAGCATGCGCGCCATGGTCAAGCGCCTGCTGACGGCCGAGGTGCCCGTCATCGTCTACGTGAGCCCGGCCGGGGCGCGCGCCGCCTCGGCCGGCGTGTTCATCGTCATGGCGGCGGACGTGGCGGCGATGGCGCCGGGCACCAACATCGGCGCGGCCACGCCCGTCAACCTGCAGGGCGGCATGGACTCGACCCTGGCGCGCAAGGCGACGAGCGACGCGGCCGCCTTCGCCCGCACGGTGGCGCGGCAGCGCGGCCGCAACGCCGCCTGGGCCGAGGAGGCGGTGCGCCGCGCCGTGGCGGCGAGCGACAGCGAGGCGGTGGCCCTCGACGTCGTGGACCTGGTGGCCGGCTCGCTCGACGAGCTGCTCGAGCGGGTGGAGGGCCGGGAGGTCTCGCGCCCGGGCGTGGAGGCCCGCCTGCACCTCGCCGGCCTGCCGCGCGACGTGCTCGAGCCCGGCCTGCGCCAGAAGCTGCTGGGCGTGCTGGTGGACCCCAACATCGCCTACGTCCTGATGTTGCTCGGCTTCTACGGCCTGCTCTTCGAGCTGCAGAACCCCGGGGCCATCCTGCCGGGGGTGGTGGGCGGCATCTGCCTCATCCTCGCCTTCTTCGCGCTCTCGACCCTGCCGGTCAACTACGCCGGCGTCGCGCTCATCGTGCTGGCCATCGCCTTCTTCCTCGCCGAGATCAAGGTGGTGAGCCACGGCCTGCTCGCCGCCGGCGGGGTCGTCTCGCTCCTGCTCGGCTCGACGATCCTGTTCCAGGGCGAGGGGGTGCGGCTGTCGTGGGGCATCGTCCTCGGCGCCACCGCGGCGACGGCGGTCTTCTTCCTGTTCATCGTCGGCAAGGGGCTGGCGGCGCAGGCGCGCCGGGTGGCGACCGGGCGCCGCGGCCTGGTGGGCCTGCGCGCGGTCGCGATCGGGCGGCTGGCGCCGACCGGGCAGGTGCGCTACGGCGGCGAGATCTGGAACGCGCGCAGCGAGACGGAAGTGGCAGCGGGTTCGGAAGTGGTCATCACGGGCGTCGAGGGGCTCACCCTCCGCGTGCGCCCCGTCCAGGAGGACCGGTCATGATCCCCATCACCTCGTTCCTGCTGTTCCTGGTGTTCCTCGGCATCATCGTCGTCGCCAACGCCATCCGCATCGTGCGCGAGTACGAGCGGCTGGTCGTCTTCCGCCTCGGCCGGCTGGTCGGCCAGCGCGGGCCCGGGCTGGTGCTGCTCATCCCGGTCGTGGACCGGGCGGTGCGCGTCGGCCTGCGCATCGTCACCCTCGACGTGCCGTCGCAGGACGTCATCACCAAGGACAACGTCACGGTGAAGGTGAACGCGGTGGTCTACTTCCGCGTCGTGGACGTGCAGCAGGCGGTGGTGCAGGTGGAGAACTACCTCTACGCCACCTCGCAGATCGCCCAGACCACGCTGCGCTCGATCCTCGGGCAGGCCGAGCTGGACGAGGTGCTCTCCGAGCGCGAGAAGCTGAACTCGGCGCTGCAGCTGGTGATCGACCGCGAGACCGAGCCGTGGGGCGTCAAGGTCACCAAGGTCGAGGTCAAGAACGTGGACCTGCCGCAGGAGATGCAGCGGGCCATCGCCCGGCAGGCCGAGGCCGAGCGCGAGCGCCGGGCCAAGGTCATCAACGCCGAGGGCGAGTTCCAGGCGGCCGCCCGGCTGACCGAGGCGGCGACCATGATCGCCCGGGAGCCCACCGCGCTGCAGCTGCGCTACCTGCAGACGCTGGCCGAGATCGCCACCGAGCACAACTCGACCGTGATCTTCCCGGTGCCGGTGGACTTCCTCAAGGTGTTCATGGACGCGGCGGACAGGCGTCCGCCGAAGTCCTGAGGCGGGCGACCGCAGGACGGAACGGGGCATGCGGGTCCTGGTGAGCGGAGCGCGGGGCCTCGTCGGCACCGCGCTCGCCGCCGCCCTGCGGGCCGGGGGCGACGAGGTGCTGTCGCTGACGCGGCGTCCGCAGCGGCCCGGCGCGATCGGCTGGGACCCGGCCGCCGGGCGGCTCGAGGCCCGCGACCTCGAGGGGCTCGACGCCGTC